>JAJZNH010000800.1:0-2551 GCA_021811745.1 Acidobacteriota bacterium | reverse complement strand
TACCGCTATCCGCTGCTTTGACCTCAACGCGTGCACGTGCGCGCATTGCGCTGGTCGCCAGCGCCGACAGCAACTTCCGCCAGCGGCTTTCGCACACTCTTTTTGGCCTGCGCTGGCAGGTGCGCGAGGCCGAGGGAGGCGCGCAGGCCTGGGCCGAGGCTGAAGCCGCGGCGCCTGACGCGGTGATTGTCGATTCCTGGCTGCCCGATCTTGATCTGGCCGAGTTTCTTAAGGACTTTCGCAAGCGCTACCCTCATGTGGATCTGGTAACCGCCGATGGCGCTTCCACGCCGGAGTGCCCACGCGGACCTTATCGTCAGGAGCTGCTCTATGCGTTACGCCGCAGCCAGGATGGGGACACGGCGGCGTGGAATGCCGCGCCCACGCTCGGTGAGCCGAAAGCATGGGCCGCGCCCGCGGAGGCGCAGCCTTTACCGGCAGTCGCGCTGCCCGCGCAAGGACCCGATCCAGCGCCGGGCGAGCGGCTGCCGGAGTTGATCGGCAACGCCTCCTGCATGCTTGAGGTCAGCCGCCGCGTGCGGCTGGTGGCGCCGCGCGCTACGCCAGTGCTGATCGAGGGGCCGACCGGCTCGGGCAAAGAACTTGTGGCCGAGGCGCTGCACCGGCTGTCATCGCGCAGCCGCAAACCCTTCGTTGCGATCAACTGCGCAGCCATCCCGGAAGCGCTTCTGGAGGCGGAACTCTTTGGGCACACGCGCGGCGCATTCACCGGTGCGGTCAAGGGGCGCACGGGACGCATCGAGGCTGCGGACGGAGGCACGCTCTTTCTCGATGAGATCGGTGAGATGCCGCTGGCTCTGCAGGCCAAGCTGCTGCGCTTTGTCGAGTGCGGAGAGTTGCAGCGGGTGGGCGATAACGAGACCGTTAAGGTGGATGTGCGGATCATCGCCGCGACGCACCGGCCGCTGGCGCAGCATGCAGCCTCGGGCAGCTTCCGGTCTGATCTCTACTACCGCCTGGCGGTCTTCCTCATCCGCACCCCTTCGCTGGCAGAGCATGCTCAGGACCTGCCTCTGCTGGTAGACCATTTTCTGGAAAGAATGGGCCGCGACGAGCCGGTTAAACGGGTGGACGAAGGGGCCCTGGCCAAGCTTGCCTCACACGGCTGGCCCGGCAATGTTCGCGAGTTGGAGCACGTACTGGAGCGCGCCGCCATTCTTGCCGGAGACGCACCGGTAGTCACCTCACGCGAGATCGACTTTGGTCTCACGGTGAACTAAGCCAGCGAAGACGGACGGAGAATGCCATGAGCATGGAGATTGAAACACGGCTGAGCGACCAGCTTGCGCGTTACCTCGATCTGGCTTCGGACGAGGCCAAGCTGACCGCGGCCAACATGGCGAATATCGACACCCCGGGCTACCGTGCCGTGGGCATGAACTTCGAGGCTGAGATGCGCCAGGCTGTTGGCGACGTGGATCAGGGACGCGCTCCGGAGCCGGTGCGTGTGACCGAAGTGGATGGGCTGATCGCGCGGCCCGACGGCAACGATGTTTCGATGGACCGCGAAAGCCTCCATCTGGCGGCGGCGCAACTGAAGTTCAAAACGGGCGTGGCGTTGCTGCATCTGGAGTATCAGCGCGTTCTCGACGCCATTCACGCCGACAAATAACGGCGTAAGGAAAAGCAGAGATTGGACGTGGAGGAAGGCAATCAATGAATCTCTTTGGACTAATGGATACCTCCGGTGGAGCAATGCAGGCCGAGCGCATGCGCGCTGAGGTAGTGGCCGCAAACATGGCCAATGCGGAGACCACGCGTACCGCTGGTGGCGGTCCCTACCGCCGTCAGGAAGTGGTCTTCGCCGCCGATCGCGGCGACTCTGGCTTTCTTGACTCCATGAAGGCCGCGCCCGGCAGCTCGGTAGCTGGTTCGCTACCTCCGATCCGCTCGCTTGGTTCGGATGTGGTGGCACCGGGGGTACACATCGCGCAGGTGGTTCAGGATCCCTCGCCGCCGCTCAAGCGTTACGACCCCGGCCATCCCGATGCGGGACCCGACGGCTATGTCGCCTATCCAGACATTAATCCGCTTACGGAGATGGTCGACCTGATGGGGGCGACACGTGCCTATGGCCTGAATGGCTCCGCTGTGCAGGCCGAGAAGGGCATGATTGCTTCGGCCCTGGAGATTGCGAAGAGCTAGGGAAGCAAGGAACCAGAGACTGAAGGATTCTGTTGGGAAGAAGACAAGGAGGAGCTGATTGATGTTGCCTGTTTTGAATTCCACGCTCAGCGTTTCCGGTGCTGGATCTTCCGCTTCCGGTGCGGCGGCCTTATCCGCGGAAGGCGCAGGTCTGGTGGGCAGCCGCGGCGGCGCAACGCCATTTTCCGATCTGCTGGCGGACACTGTCGGCCAGGTGTCGCAGCTTGAGAATCAGGCGCGCACCTCAATGGTCGGCCTGATGACCGGCTCGGGGATGGATGTGCATGAGGCGATGATCGCCGAACAGAAAGCGAGCATGGCCTTTGAGCTGGCGCTTTCGGTGCGCAACAAGGCGGTCGACGCTTATCAGCAGGTGATGGGGATG
>JAJZNH010000889.1 GCA_021811745.1 Acidobacteriota bacterium | reverse complement strand
GGTTCGAGGTCTACGCGGGCGGCTTTGAGATCGGCAACGCCTTCAGCGAGCTGAACGATCCGCAAGAGCAGCATAAGCGTTTCGAGCAGCAGTTGGCGGAGCGCTTCAGGGGCGACGAGGAGGCGCACGCCATGGACGAGGACTACGTGCGCGCCCTGGCCTACGGCATGCCGCCCACCGGCGGTGAGGGAATTGGGATTGATCGCCTGGTGATGCTTTTGACCGGCTCCAGGTCGATCCGGGATGTCATCCTGTTTCCGCTCATGCGGAAAGAACAGGGATCACGGATCGGGGATCAGGGGTCAGAGGCCAATTCTTAAGTGTGGTGCATCGTTGATTTCAAGGGTTATATTTCGGTGCAGACAATCGGTTCTTACGCCCCCTGCGGGGGCTGGCGTTCGCTCTGTGAATCTCTCCTCCCCAGGCTCACGCCTGGGGCTACCACCTTTCGCCCGCTGCGCGGGCTTTTTCTGGTCCTGGAGTTCTGGTCCTGGAGTTCTGAAACCTGATCCCTAATACAGGAGCATCGGACTGCGTTGAACATTCTCTTTATCGGCGATATCTTCGGCAGCGCGGGGCGGCGCATCGTCCGCGAGCACATTGGCCACGTGCGCGAGGCGCACCAGGTTGACCTGACCATCGTGAACGTGGAGAATGCCGCGGGCGGCTTCGGCGTGACGCCGCAGATTGCCGAGGACATCTTCGAACTGGGCGCCGACGTGCTCACCACCGGCAATCACGTGTGGGACAAGAGGGATCTGATCGACTACATGAACTCCGTCCCACCCGAGAGCGCGGCGCGTCCGCGGCGGGTGCTGCGGCCGGCGAACTTTCCGCCGGGGTCGCCGGGGTACGGCGTCTTTGCAGGGACCACGGCGGGCGGCGTGGACTATGCGGTGATCCAACTGCAGGGCCGGGTCTTCATGACGCCCATCGACGATCCCTTTCGCGGCGCCGATGCTCTGCTGGCGCAGGTCAAGGCCAAGGTGATCATGGTGGACTTTCATGGTGAGGCCACCAGCGAAAAGGTGGCCATGGGCTGGTATCTCGATGGCCGCGTGACTGCGGTTCTGGGCACGCACACCCACGTTCCCACCGCCGACGAGCGCATCCTGCCCGGCGGGACCGCCTACCAGACCGACGTGGGCATGAGCGGCCCTTACGACAGCATCATCGGCGTGGAAAAGGACCTGGTGCTGCACAAGTTCCTGACAGCAATGCCGGGCAAGTTCGAGGCCGCCAAAGGCAATCCCAAGATGTGCGCCGCGCTGGTCACCTGCGACCCGGCGACGGGGCGCGCCACCGCCATTCAGCGCATCGCGCTGGGCGAGTGAAAAGCCGCAAGCAGGTTAGCTAGTTAACAAGTCAGTGCGAAGAAGAAGAGCAGCCCAATGACTCGGGCTGCCCCATGATCTCAGGAGAGGAATGCCGGGCAGGGATCCTCAACTTGATCCGGCCCGGCACTTCGGCGCTAGCGACGCACGGGACGCCTTGGAGCCGCGCGGCGCGCCGGCGCCTTGGGCGGTTGCTTCTGGATGAATCCACCGCTCATGACGATTTGCGCGTTTGCCAAGCGCGTGGCCGTGGCCGCAATCGGCTTGTAGGAGCTGTAGGTGGCGTCCAGTTCCTCGTCGGGCAGGGTCTTCATCTCGAAGCCCACCGGGGGAGCTTCCTTGCAGGAGACCGGCGTCTTCATATTCACGATAAAGTCCGCCGATTTGTTGTCTTGGGCATCCTGAGTGACCGCCATGTTGATGACCGAAACTGCAGGGACGATAACGATCCTCCGGATATGCAGCGTGCTGGTCAGTAGATCTCCCATGGCGCTGGTGTCGGCTTGGACTCCGTTGGACAGGATGTACTGCTGGGCATCCGCGATCTTGAGATCCGAAGGCGGAGGAGGCACCGCACTGCAATCCTGCGGAGTGGTCAGGTGGACGACAAAGGACTGCGGCTTAACCGAGCGGGTGGTCGTTACCTCGACGTTCAACACATCGGCCGGATCGGAGATGACGATACCAGGAACGGGCGTGAGCTGGCCTTCCAGCACGGACCACAGCTTCTGTTGGTCGGCCGCGGAGCCATTGGCGAGGATGAACTCCTTGTCTCCCAAGTTGAGCTTGGTGAGGTCCGGAGTCTCATTGACCACCTTGTCCGCAATCTGAGCCGGCGTAGCGGCGGGCTTGATCGTAAAGTCGGCGGGAGGGAAGACGGTTGCCGCCGCAGTGGTTTTGACTGTGTCGAGCCCATCCAGGGCGCCATGATAAAGCTTATACCAATACTCCAGCTTGGGTTCGATCTGGGCTTTAAACGCAGGGGGCGCGAAGTTCCAAGCGCGGGCGTAGAACCAGATCGCGAGCACCTCATTCTTAGTCGCGGGCTTGGCGTAGGCCTCCGCCAGTTGCAGGGTGTCGATCAATCCTTGCCCGCTCTTGGTCGCATCGGGCGGGTAGAGCATGAGTGCCTTGCGGTACTCCGAGATGGCCGCGCCGAAGTCCTTCTTGGAGGCCGCATTGTCGAGCGCGATGGCTGAGTCGAAGACGGGATAGAGCGCGCCGGTCATCCTCGTCCAGCCCGCGTCCGCCATACCGGCCGGCTTAGGAACGGAAAGGCCCTTCTGGGCCATGGCCGCGGCTTCGTCGCAGACCTGTGGGGTCTTGCTGAATCCGGTGGTGGGATCGAGGCTCTGATTGCACTGGCTCACCCGGATAAGGACGGAGATATAAATGGCCTTCATGTTGGTGGGATCCGCCTGGAGCAGGCGGCTGGCCGCGCCGAGAACCTTGTCAGGCTCATTCAGGGCCTGATATGTATCGATCAACTGGTCGAGGACGGTCGTCTCGGCCACGCTTTTGGGGTAAGTCTTGAGAAAGCTCTCGAGAGCCGAAGCTTTGGCGGTCGGATTACTTTGTGTGACTGCGGTTTGATAGGCATTGAACTCGGCTGGATTCTGGATGGAAATCGAGCCCTGGTTCGATCCTTGTGCTCGTAGCGCGGGGGCGAATGCAAGGCCAACGCTTACCAATGCCATCGCAGTTGCAAAGACTAGCTTCTTCATCCTGTGCTCCTGGGAATTACCAAATTGAAGATCAATCATCTAACGCTCGCTCGTGGGAGGCGCCACCCGCAGAGGGAACGGGAGAACCGAGGCGACGGATATTACGATACCACGGCTCCCAATGCAATGTTGAGATGGATTATAGAAAGCCCCGCCCTCCCTGACAAGCCGATCAGCATGAGAAAGATGCAAAGTCAGGATAGCCGCCGTCAGGCGCGTACCGCATTCGCGATCATTGAATGGCAGGGCAGTTACCGGAAAACGAAGGTGCCCGGGCAGGAGCGCGTTGCTGGCCAGGGCTGCCTTTCCGTCCCCGTTCCATCTTTGCTTTTGGGGAGTCTGCCGCCAGAGAGCGGCGCAGGTCTGCGCCGGGCACGCGCTCCGCTATTGAAGCAGCCGCACTAACTCCGCCTGCTCGGCCAGGAAGGCGTCGTGGCCATGGGCGCTGATCATCTCCCGGTATTCGGCCTGGGCGCCAGCGGCGCGGATGGTTTCAGCGAACCGGTGGACATCTTCGGCGGGGAAGAGCCAATCCGTGCTGATGCCGATGAAGATGAGCCGGGCGCGAATGCGTCCAAAGACTTCCGCGGCCGACGAGTAGCCGCGCAAGGGATCCCAAGTATCCATGGTGCGCAGAATGGAGAGATAGGAGTTGGCGTCGAAGCGGTCGATGAATCGCTCTCCTTGATGGTCCAGATAGCCGGCGACATCAAAGCGCCCGCCGGTTAGACCGCCATCTTGTCCGTTCGTCGCCCATGGATCTTCGCCGTTGCGGTTGGGATTGCGGCCGAAACGCTCGTCGAACAGGGGCGCGGATTTGTAGCTGATCATGGCGATCTGACGGGCCAGAGCCAGGCCGCGGCGGGGCGGCTTCTGCGGCAGGTAGCGGCCGCCATGCCATTGCGGATCGTGCTGGATGGCCTGCCGTTGCAGATGATTCAGGGCCAGGCCCATCGCGGAGAGCGGCGTGACGCCGACCACCAGCGCACGCTCCACGCGTTCGGGAAACTGGATGGACCACTCCAGGGCCTGCATAGCGCCAATCGAGCCGCCCAGCACCAGGCGTAGGTGGCGGACGCCCAGCGAATCGAGCAGGCGCGCCTGAGCCCGCACATTGTCGCGGATAGAAACCAGCGGAAAATCGGGTCCATAGGGCTGACCCGTCTCGGGATTGACCGAACTGGGACCTGTGGAGCCGTAACAGGAGCCCAGCATGTTGATGCAGATGACGAAGTCGTGATCGAGCGAAAGCACTGCACCGGGCGCAAAGACCTCAGGCCACCAGGAACCCACCAGCGCCGAACCGGAAAGGGCGTGGCAGACGAGAACTGCATTATCCCGCGCCGCATTCAGCCGACCGTAGACGGCATAATGCAGCGTGGGACAGATGAGGGTGCGTCCGCACTCCAGCAAGAGGTGCTCGTCGAGCACGAAATCGCCTTCGTAGGTAGGCTCGACGGTTTTGCTCTTCGCGGAGGAGGAAACGCCCGTCGCGGCCTTATTCTTTGGTCCGGGCGGCGAAGCGCCGCTTAATGTGAACGAATCGGTCATGAGATTCATTTTGCCGCAACAGCCTTGGCCGCGCCGCTGAAGGCAACTCCGTTGGCCGCCGCAATCGCCTGATCGAGATCGGCCAGGATGTCGCGGATGTCTTCGATGCCGACCGAGAGACGGACCAACTCGGGCGTTACGCCGGTAGTAGCCTGTTCCTCGACGGAAAGCTGCTGATGCGTGGTTGAGGCGGGATGGATGACCAGCGACTTGGCGTCGCCGATGTTGGCCAGCATCGAGAACAGCTTGAGCTCATTCATAAGCTTTTTGCCGGCGTTGTAGCCGCCCTTGATCCCGAAGGTGACCAGCGCGCCCTGGCCATCAGGCATGTACTTACCGGCCCGAGCGGAATAGCGGCTGGATTTCAGGCCGGGATAATTGACCCATTCGATGCCGGGATGCTGCTCCAGATGCTCTGCCACAGCCAGCGCATTCCGCGAGTGACGTTCCATGCGCAGGTGCAGCGTCTCCACGCCCTGCAGCAGCAGGAAGGCGTTGAAGGGCGAGAGCGCGGCGCCGGTGTCGCGCAAGCCCTGTACGCGCGCCTTGAGGATGAACGCCAGCGGTCCGAAGGCATCAGTATAGGAGAGGCCGTGATAAGAGGGATCAGGCTCAACGAAGTCCTTGAAGCGGCCCGAGCCGGCCCAGTCGAACTTGCCCGCGTCCACAATCACGCCCCCAATCGAGGATCCGTGGCCGCCCAGAAACTTGGTGGCTGAGTTCAGCACGATGTCCGCGCCCCACTCGATGGGCCGCACCAGAGCCGCCGAAGCCGACGTGTTGTCGATGATCAGGGGCAGCTTGTGTTCGTGGGCGATAGCGGCCAGCTTTTCGATGTCGGCGATGTCGAGCTTGGGGTTGCCCAGAGTCTCAGTGTAGAGGGCGCGGGTCTTCGAGTTGATGGCCGCACGAATGCCATCAAAGTCGTCGGCGTCCACAAAGCGCACCAGAATACCCAGCCGGGGGAGCGTGTAATGGAAGAGATTGTACGTGCCTCCGTAGAGCGAGGTCGTCGAGAGGATCTCGTCGCCGGCCGCGGCCAGCGTGGTAATGGTAAGCGTCTCAGCAGCCTGCCCGGAAGCCGTGGCCAGCGCCGCTACTCCGCCTTCAAGAGCTGCCACGCGCTTCTCCAGGACGTCCGTGGTGGGGTTCATGATGCGCGTGTAGATATTGCCGAATTCTTTCAGCGCAAATAGGCGCGCTGCGTGGTCTGCGTCCTGGAAGAGATAGGAGGTGGTCTGATAGATGGGCACGGCGCGCGCGCCGGTGGTCGGGTCGGGCGTCTGACCGGCGTGCACGGCGCGCGTGGCCAAGTGCTGCTGATTCGGTTCGGACATGATCGGCTCCTTTAATAAGTTCTATGTGTTCTCGCGTTGGGGAAATGACGCCGGGCCGGCTGCAGGCCGCGCAGAACAGGAAAACGGCCCGCATCCTCATCGAGGACCCGGGCCGCCTGACTTCAAGATCGGTTGCGTGGAACGCATGCGCCGCTCAAGAGCCGCACGGAACGGGTCCGCCTGGCATACACATGGCCATGACCTCAATTCCGGAATTCGTTGAGCTCAGCATAGAAGGCAGTATCAAGGGCGTGCCGCATTTATGTCAAATAATTCCTGGGACACCACGAGTTTCAGAGAGTATCTTTAAGGCTGGCCAGCGTTTAACTATTTCCCGGAGTTGAAAATTCAACCTTTTTACTGGCCAAAATCGCTGGAACGCAAATTCCTAAGTTTCTGCCGTACTCGCTGGAAATAGGGCTAACTCATTCTGTCTGGAGAAAACCACCATGATGAAACGACTGCTCATGCTCGCGTTGCCGCTGCCACTGATCGCGGTTACGGCTGCGCCGGCCCAACAATTCGGACTTCAACGACAATTCAATCCGGAAGAGCCGCTGGCGCAGCGCATCGGACATACCGACCCGGCGAAGTATCACCACTTTGTAGGTGTGCACAACGGCGCCGGTTCCATGAACTTCGAGATGGTCTTGGGCAACAATGCGCTGAGCACCAATCTGAACTTTCTCCATCGCGGCGTGCTCCTGCCCCACAGCGGTATTGGTGAGCACTTCCACGACTATTGCGAAGAGATGTTCGTCATCCTCGACGGCGAAGCCGAGTTTACGATCAATGGACGCACGTCGTTGCTCAAGGGACCGGCGGGCGCACCGGACCGCATCGGCAGCGCTCACGGCATCTACAACCCCACCGACAAGCCCGTGCAATGGCTCAATTTCAACGTCAGCGAGATGAAGGGAGTCTATGACACCTTCAATCTCAACGACCCGTTGACGCACCAGCATCTCGACCCCATTCCCCAGTTCATCCACATGCATCTGGACCGCGCGCAGCTTCGGCCCGTCGCCCACATGTATGGGGGGGCGGGAACCGTTCTCTATCGCCGCGTTCTTGGCCCCAACGCCTTCTTTACCACCTGGTCCTATGTCGATCACCTGTTGCTGCCGCCGGGAACCTCAGTGGGCGAGAACCGGCAGGGGGATATGAGCCAGATCTATTACGTGCTGGGCGGCAACGGTACGGTTACCGTTGGCTCGCAGACCGCGGGTATCCACACCGGAGACGCAATCCCTATCCATCTGGGAGAGAACAA
>JAJZNH010000680.1 GCA_021811745.1 Acidobacteriota bacterium | reverse complement strand
AACGCCGCCGCGGCTGGACGGGCGGACGATCCGCTGGGAGATGTTTGAGGAGCAGCCGGGCGACGCGGACCCCACGCCGTTCAGCTTCAGGACGAAGAAGATTGTGCAGCCGCAAGTGAGCTGCCACATCGCCTTCACCACGCCGGAGACGCTGCGGCTGATCCGCGAGAATGTGCACCGCTCGGCGATGTACTCGGGCCGCATTCAGGGCATCGGGCCGCGGTATTGCCCGTCGATTGAAGACAAGGTCGTCAAGTTCCCCGACAAGACGCAGCACCAGTTCTTTCTGGAGCCGGAGGGGCTGAACACGCACGAGGTGTACATCAACGGGATGTCGACCTCGCTGCCGATGGAAGTGCAGTGGCAGATGGTGCATTCGATTCCGGGGCTGGACGAGGCGGAGATGCTCAGGCCGGGATACGCCATCGAATACGACAGCGTGGACGCCACCGAGCTGGATCGCTCGCTGCGCGTGAAGGCCTTCACAGGCCTCTATCTCGCCGGACAAATCAATGGGACCAGCGGCTACGAAGAGGCGGCGTGCCAGGGCATCATGGCCGGCATCAACGCGGCACTGTGGCTCAAGGGCGAGCCGCCGTTCACCATGGATCGCAGCGAAGGCTATACGGGCATTCTGATTGACGATCTGATCTCGAAGGGCACGAATGAGCCGTACCGCATGTTCACGTCGCGGGCAGAATTCCGCCTGCACCTGCGCATTGACAACGCCGACCGGCGGCTGACTCCGCACGGGCGGCGGTTGGGGCTGATCAGCGGCGAAGCCTGGGCGGAGTTTGAGCAGAAGCAGGCGCGGATGACCGCGCTGGAGCGGCTGCTCACCACCGGCAAGGTGGATCCTGAGCGGCTGGAAAAAGCCGGATTGGGCGGGATGACGGCGATCACAGGGCTGACCTGGGCGCAACTGCTCAAGCGGCCCGAAGTGACCATCGAGGCAATGCGGCGCGTGCTGCGGGGCGAGCTGATGAACCAGCCGATGCTGGCGAGATTTGCGGCAATCCCTGATGCGACTGCCGAGTTGTCGGCTGTGCCGTCTTCTGCCAAGGCCTCGGACGGATCCGCTCAGGATGACAGCAGCTTGCATGTTGCGCGGGCGACGCTGCGCAACGAGGCGCGCGCAGTGGAGACTGAAATCAAGTTTGCCGGTTATCTGGAGCAGCAGAAGAGGTCGATTGAGAAGCTGAAGGCTGCCGAAGCGGCATCAATTCCGGAGTGGATCGAATACGGCGCGATCAGTGGGCTTTCGCGCGAGATGCGCGAAAAGCTGGAGCGGGTGCGTCCGGCCACGATCGGGCAGGCCAGCCGGATTCCCGGCGTGACACCGGCGGCGTTGAGCCTGGTGCATGTGGCGATACGGATACAGGGGCAGATGCAAAGAATCCAGCCGCAGCGGGAAGCGGGTTAAAAGGTAGACAGCGCAATCCGGCTGCCATCGAGCCGCAAATGAGCGCAGGTGATTACACCGCGCCTACTGGCTTTTCTTGTCGCCCTTCGAGAAGATCGGAATGTGGAAGGGCAGTTCGGATCCGGATTGCTTTTTCGACTTTGATTTGTCGGTATTGTTTACCGGCAGCGCGGTCCGCTGAGAATTGACGCACATCCAGCGGCCGTGGAGCCGTTCGAACACCTGGGTAAAGACCCCATTTTCATCCACTTCAGCGGAATTGACCCGGTGGTGCAGCTTGTAGGTACCGTTGGCGACGGCGGTGTCTCCCAGCATCCGCACACTGACAACTTTCTGGGTGAGATAGAGGGTCTTGTCGTCGTTCGAAAGCAGCTGGGCCACCTGCTGATCGCGGGTGGTGATATCGCCGTTGGCGGAGACATCGACGAACAACGGCGACAGAACGACCTCGATCCCGAATTGGTCGCGCTTGTTGACCGCAGTAGACCAGGCGTCATCAATCTTCTGAAAATCCTGGACTTCCGGACTGGCGGTGGTTGTAACCCCAACGGGAACGGTGGCTGTGGCTGGAACAGGTGCTGGATCCTGGGCTAGCGCAACGCAGCAGGTAAAAAGAACAGCAGAAAAGCACTTTACGAACCGGGTCATCTGAAAACATGAGCTCCTGTTAAAGATGATAGCGAATATTCAGCGGTGCTAGACACTTTTTAGACGTGGCGGGACGGCGGGAGGGAGCGAAGCGTGGGGCGAAACCTACAAAATGGCCTGCAGGCGGTCGGGGTGGTGAACCGTGATCAGGGCATCCTCGATGGAGATCCAGCCGTCCTTGCGGAACTGGCCGAGGGTGCGCGTGACCGTCTCCCGGGTGGTGCAGGTCATGGAGGCCATCTCTTCGTGCGTAAGCAGCAGTGGAAAGCGGAACTCGCCGCCGCTCAGTTGCTCGCCGATCTGATGCGAAAGTTCGAGCAGCAGCCTTCCCAGCCGGGCGGCGACCGTCTCGGAGAGTGCAATGCGGCAGGCGTCCTGCAGCGCAAAGCGGTACTCCTGACAGATGCACTGGACAGCCCGCAACTGAGCTTCCTTGTGACTGCGCAGGAAACCCAGGAACCTCTCGCGCTCGACAGGACGGAGCTGCGCCGGCGTGAGCGATTCGGCCGAGACCTCATAGACGCCGTGAGAAAGAACCGCATAAAGGCCGAGCATGGAGCCGGGACCAGCCACCCGGACGATCATGTGGCGATCCTCGATGCGGCCGGCGGTCAACTTCAGGTAGCCGCTGCAAATCAGGAAAAGGCAGCGGGCCTCTTCGCCTTCAGTGAAAAGAGATGCCTGGGCAGGTAGTGAGATCGTGCTGGTAGCCAACTCAAGATCGGCAAGTACCGCACTGCCGAGAGAGCAAAACCATCCGGGACGTCGATTGGAACAGGCAGCGCAACCTGCGGGAACCTGCCGGGCCGATGGCTTCTGCCTTGGGTGGGCTTCCGCCGTAATCACTCTATCCGTCATGGCCTTGCTCCGTCCGATGCCGGTGCGGCGTATCTTTCTCGGCGGATGAGCAGCCCTTTTCCATCTCCGCGCGAGCTCTCCTTGTGAAGAAAGTAAGCCGGACCCCCCAGCCTCAGACTTCCATTTAGTGTGAGTTTGCCTCAACTGCGAAAGCTGTGGATGTGATGGGCCTCACGCGTATGGGCACGGCGTAGCTTCCGATCCGGCGGCATCTGCGGCTGACGGTGAGAATCGGGGACGGCAACGGAATCGAGGCTGCGGAGCCTGTGCCTTCCATGGTCGTTATTTTCGATTCGCTCACTTCAAAAAAGGAAAAGCAGAAGCAACTAACTGCTTCGGATGCTGTGTGACGAACATCACCGCAACCGTTTATGACGCCAGCGTAATCTTCAACCAAATTAGTGATACTCCGCACAGAATGTAGTTCCCCACTGAGGCGCCGCAGCATGAGTTGTGATGCAGATGCCTCCTTGGGAACAGTGCAATTCCGTGACCGAGTGTTGACGTACGAGTTTTGGAAAAGAACGCAACAAGAGCAATCGAGGCGGTACTTTCATGCATAGAGATAGGCCTGTAACGCAGTTGCCGATCGGTGCGGCTCCCAGGAAGTGGTTGGGGCTGCGTGCTTGTTTGATGTTGATGCTGGGCGCAAGCGTGATGTGCGCCACAGCGCTCGGCGCTTCAAAGAATGGAACGAAGCCAGCCAGCGCAAAGGCCGCAGCTACGGCGTCCGGAGAGTATGTCGGCGCCGATACCTGCACGACCTGCCATGACGCAGAGGGCAAGGGCTTCGCCAGCAATCCCCACACCAAGATGGTCATGCTGCACGGCGACAGCGGCGTGACCTGCGAGAACTGCCACGGCCCGGGCAAAGCGCATGTGGACGGCGGCGGCGATGTGAGCAAGATCTTCAATCCCGCCAAGGCTTCGGCGCAGGCTGTGAATGACAAGTGCCTGAGCTGCCACGCGGGAACGCATCCCAACTTTCTGCGCTCGCCGCATGCCAAGGCGGGCATGAGCTGCGTAAGTTGCCACAGCGTGCACGCGGCCAAGGAGCAGGCGCACCTGCTGAAGGCTGCCCAGCCCACGCTTTGCTTTCAGTGCCACACGGACGTAAAACCGGCGTTTTCCATGCCGTTCCACCACCGCGTGAATGAAGGTCTGGTGACGTGTAGTGACTGTCACGATGTTCACGGCAGCTTCGAGAACAACAACCTGAAGACGACCGCTGATCAGAACATGATCTGCACCAAGTGCCACACCGATGTGCGCGGGCCCTTCGTGTTCGAGCATGCGCCGGTCAAAGCCGAAGGGTGTCTCGGGTGCCACACGCCGCACGGTTCTCAGAACGCCCGGCTGCTAAATATGCCGAATATTGCGGTGCTGTGCAACCAGTGCCATAGCCCGGTTTCTGCGGCCACGGTTCACGGGATGGGAGCGGGGTCGTCGGCGATTCAGCCCTGCATCAGCTGCCACACCATGATTCATGGTTCGAACTTCAGTCCGGCGTTCATCAGGTAGGAGTCATGAGGCCAGGCCGTGCTTGCGAGATCGATCGGATGGCGCGGCCTGAATCCCGAAGCAACTTTTGCAGACAGGTGCAAGGTTTCGCTGTGAGCAACGTTTTTCAAGTGAGGCTTCATATGAATAGGATTGGGTGTTTTTTCAGGCTGTCGAATCAACAGCCCTCTCACGCAATGGCCCGGCGTGTCGCCGGAGGCGTTGGAGTTGCAATTTTATTGATGATGACGGGCGCGGCTGTTGCCCAAATTCCGGTGTCGACTGCGCCGCCGGTTGTGCCGGACGGATATGCGGTTCATGAGACTGTGGATCTGGGCGGGCACATGGTCGGGTTGACGGGTGCCGGGTCCATGTACGACACGCTGGTCAATATGCAGTCCGGCCCGCGCGTGCTTGGCGTGACGTACGAGATGCATGCGCTTCCTTCCAACAAGAATTCGCTCTTCGATGATTTGAAGGCCTTCAGCAACGGCTTCGGCGGCGATCCGTTCAACTTCAGCAAGCTGGACGCCTCCAAGGGCAAGTACTACGAGTTCTCGGGAATGTTCCGCCGCGATCGCCAGTACTTCGATTACAACCTTCTGGGCAACCCGAATATCATTCCTGGGCGGTCGATTCCCATCGGGCCCGCCACCGCGCCGACTGGTTCGCTGTCGTGGCCGCAGGTAAATAATTCGCCGGTGATGTTCAATACCGTGCGGCGAATGACCGACGTCAATCTCACGTTTTTCCCGATGGCGAGGGTGACGTACCGGGTGGCCTATTCGCACTATACCTTTGAAGGCCCGACTCTGAGCCCGAGCTATACCATCGCAAAGTATGACGCTTTGCTTCAGCAATATCAGCGTAATGGCACAGATGATTTTGTGGGGGCGATCGACTGGAAGCCCGAGCGGACCACGAAGCTGACCTTTGAAGAGCACATCAACCACTACAAGATGGACTCATTCTTTACGCTGGACCCGAACGGCTTCATGGTGCAGGAGGCGGACGGGACCAAGGCTTATCTGGGCAACTGGGACAGCCAGACACCGTACAACAGCAGCGCCTGCAATGCAAACAGCATGGGCGGCAATCCCGTGCTCTCGGCGCCCCAAAGTCCCGGCGGTATGCCGGTCATCAATCCGGCCTGCGCGGTCGTGACCAGCTACACGCGTGCACAGCCAACGCGGATACTGCTCCCCACGGAGATTTTCCGGCTGCAGACCACGAGGATCAAGAATGTCTCGATGAACGGAGAGGTCCGCTATACTCTCGGGACGATGGACCTGCCCAACTACTACGAGAACGTGCAGGGTTTAACTGGAGCGATCCGCACGATCAACTACACCGGCTATGCGCGGGGCCACCGTGCGATGTTCGTTGCCAACTACGGGATCTCCTGGCAGGTCAACAACAGGTTCAGCCTCATGGATCAGGTGAACTACTCCAGCCTCCAGCAACCGGGATATTCCTACCTTCCGGTGCCGACTACACTTTCCACGCCGACGACGCCGCCGGGAGAGCAAACCATCACTTACTCCGGCCCGCTAACTGCGGGGAATGCCTTCGCGCTTCCGCATGGCAACACCGGTAAACTGATGAGCAACTACTTCGGCCAGTCCTTCGTGATCAATAACGTGACGGCGAGCTGGGACGCCACATCACGCAGCACCTTCTCGCTCACCTATCGCTATGGCCAGCACAAGATCGGCCAGGGCGTTCCTCACGCTGGTCCGATTCCGGTGGTGCTGCCCGACCCTGTGGCCGGAACAGTCATCATCAATGAGAACGGCGGCATCCTGAACGCGGTCGTGCATCCCATGGACAACCTGGACCTGAATGGTTCGATCGAAATGATGTACAACGACAACGCATTTACCCCGGTGACCCCGCGGCAAATGAAGCAATACAGAGTGCACGCGAAGTACACGCCGAAGGCCTGGGCGACGTTCACGGGCTCCTTTAACGACGTGGAGCGGCATAACAACACGAACAACAACCAGGCGGTTGTGGCTGCGGGCGAAGAGCCATACGAGGGCCCGCTCGATCATGTCGATTACAGCCGGGTTATAGGAATAGGTGGCGTGCTGTCACCGAAGGAGTACTATTCCATCGATTTCAACTATGCATTCAGTGATGTCTATAGCGCGACGAACATTTGCTATGATAACGGCGCCCAGAATCCGTCCACGACTGTGGGCCTGCCCGGCACAGCGTCGCTCAACAGCAATGGCGTACCGAATGTATGCCCCGGAGTCTACACCAGAGGGTCGACGACCCAACTGGCAGACTGGTTCGCGAGGGACTTCATGCAGGCTCCAACGCAGACTGGCTCGGTGGGCATAAGTATTAATCCCATCAAATCGGTTCACTCCGATTTGGGCTACCAAATCAATTCTGTGGACGGCAGCCGGTTCTACAACGATGCGCGAGATGTCGCGGGCTCGCTTGTCTCGACGTATCAGACTCCCTATGTGAATCTTGCCTGGACGTCGCGTCCGGGCTTGGTCTGGAGCGCCCGATACGACTTCTACGGCTACGGCGAAGGCGGTCCTTCGGGTTCACCGTACTGCAGTACCTCGACGTCGATTACGTCGGCGGTCGTTCCTTGTACCTCGCTGTCGTCTCCGACGGGTCTGACCGAACCGCCGTCCGGATTGACCGCGCCACGGAACTTCCACGCGAACATGGTGTCGATGGGAGTGCATTACGAGTTTTAAACCAATGCACCGTCTTCTGAAGAAGGATGGGATGGACCGGGTTCTAGCGCTATACTGGTTCATTCCCATCTGACG
>JAJZNH010000414.1:5448-7230 GCA_021811745.1 Acidobacteriota bacterium | reverse complement strand
TTCTTAGCGACGATGCCGATGACCATGATCAGCCCCATGAATGAAGCCACATTGAACGTGGTCCCTGTAATCAGCAGCGCCACAATAACACCCGAGATCGAAAGCACCGACGAAGCCAGAATCGCGGTTGGAGCAGGAAAATTGCCGAACTCCGTCAGCAGAACGCCGAACACCAGCGCCAGCGCCAGCAGCAGAACACGCAGCAGGTCGTGAAAGGACTTCTGCTGCTCCTGGTAGGTGCCTCCGTACTCGACGCGCACCGAAAGAGGCAGATGCATGCCGGTGACGGTTTGGCGGACCTTGGACATGATGCCGCCCAGGTCGGAGCCCTCAAGATCGCCTGTGACCACGATCAGCCGCTGCATATTTTCGCGGCGAATCTCATTCTGCGGCGGTAGCTCCTCGATGGTGGCCAGCGAACCCAGCGTGGCCGTGTGACCGGAGGCGCTGTTGAAGACCGTGTTGCGGATCGCGTCCAGCGAGGTCCGCGTCTCATCGCCCAGACGCACGCGAATCGTGTAGGGGCGATCGTTGGCGATCAGCGGATTGGGAATGTCGATCCCGTCCAGGATCGACGTCGCGTCCTCCGCAACCTCGGCCGGATTGAATCCCAGCCTGGCCGCGGTCACCGGATCGACCTGAAAGTTGGTTGCTGGTCCGCTGATGGTGTCCTCGATGCCGTTCCGCACGTCCACTACGCCGGCAACCTTGCTGATCGCGTCGCCCACTCTGGGCCCCAGTTTCGATAACACGGCCGGGTCTTCAGAGAAAAGTTTGATCTGAATCGGCTCCGGCGCGTTCGACAAATCGTTAATGTTGTCCTGCAAAATCTGCGTCAGCTCAATATCCAGTTCCGGTTCGGCGGCATTGATTCGCGCGCGCGCTTCATCCATCACTTCCCACACAGAGCGGCTGCGCTTTGCTTTGAGCTTCACCGTAAAGTCGCCGGTATTCGCTTCGGTAACCGCAGCCAGGCCCAACTGCAGACCCGTGCGCCGCGAGGTGCTTTCCACCTCGGGGATGGAATGCAGAATGCGGTAGACATGTTCGAGGACGCGGTTCGTTTCACTCAGAGAGCTGCCTGCAGGCATGATGTAGTCAAGGATGAAGCCGCCTTCGTCCATCTCTGGCAACAGATTGGTGCCCAGGCCCTGGTATCCCGCCCAGGTGCCCACAACCAGCAGCAAACACGCGACACCAAGCCAGAGCGGCTTGGCCAGCGCCCAATCGAGGACCCGGCGGTGAGTCCGCAGCACACCGCCGAGCATGCGCCCCGCCGCATGGTCTTCATGCGCCGCATGGTTGCCCCGGTCACGAAGCAGTACGAAGCTCAGCCCCGGCGTCCATGTAAGGGCCAGCCCCAGCGACGTGAGCAACGCGGCAGTCATGGTAATGGCCAGCGCGCGAAAGAACGCGCCCGTTACGCCACTCACTGAGATCAGCGGCAGAAACACGACGACGGGCGTGATGGTGGATCCAATAAGCGGCCTGGTGAGTTCCTGCAGGGCCTTGCGGACCGCCTCGGTGCGGTGTTCGCCCGCGTCGCGGTGCATGACGATGTTCTCCACCATCACAATGGCGTCGTCGATCACCAATCCGATTGCGGCGGCCAATCCGCCCAGCGTCATCAGGTTGAAGCTCTGGCCAATCGCCCATAGCGTCAGGATGGTGACGGCCACCGTTACGGGTATAACCAGCCCGGCCACCAGCGAAGAGGTCCAGTCGCGCAGAAACAGGAAGAGCACCACGCAGGCTAGAAAAAGGCCGATGCAGATGGCGTCG
>JAJZNH010000414.1:0-5438 GCA_021811745.1 Acidobacteriota bacterium | reverse complement strand
TCTCGCACCAGTTGCGACTGGTCGTAAAATGCTTCGAGTTTGACGCCCGGCGGCAGCTTGCGCCGCAACTCCTTGACCTGAGCAGCCACCGCGCCAGCCACGGCCACCGTGTTGCTTGAGGGCTGGCGCGCAATGTTCAACAGCACCGCCGGCTTGCCGTTCGCGGTCACGGCCGTATATACCGGCTTGGTGGCCGGCTCTACCGTGGCCACATCGGCAACCCGCACGGGAGCGCCGCGCGGTGTCGTCTTCACAACAAGTTTCCGCAATTCATCGATATTGTGCACCTGCGCGCCCACCAGCCCCAGGATCAACTGGTGATTGGCCTCGTACAGGCCGGGTGAATCAATGACGTTCGAAGCCTGGATCGCATTGACCAGGTCCGTAATCGTCACCCCGGCGTTCTGGAGCAGCGCCAGGTTGGGGATGACGTGGTACTCGGGAATCTGACTGCCCTGCACAGTTACGGTGCTGACCCCTGCCGCACGATTCAAGGGTGGCTTCAGATCGTAGGTTGCAATCTGCCACAACTGAGTCAACGGCACGGTGTCGGAGGTCAGGCTATAACCGAGAATCGGAAAGGTGGCGAAGGTCAGGCGGTTGGCGATGATCTTGGCCGTCGCGGGCAGCTCGGGCTGCACCTGCGCCAGCGCCGCATTCACCAACTGCAGCGAAGTGACCATGTCCACGTTCCAGTTGAAGAACAGGCTTACTTCGGCCGTCCCGCGGCTGGTCGTCGAGCGCACGGTCACAAGACCCGGAACGCTGTTCACCGCTTCTTCAATGGGCCGGGTGATAGTCACTTCCATCTGATCGACCGGCATGACTCCGTTGTCCACGGCAATGACCACGCGCGGAAAGTTTGTCTCGGGAAAGACCGAGATTGGCACCCGGAATGCGGAGTAGATGCCGGCCACGGTGAGCACAGCCGCGAAGAAGAAGATAGTGCGCGCCGACCGGGCCAGCCAGAAGGGCTTCTGGCCGGCGCTTGCGCCCGAAAGTGAACCAGAGCCTTGGTTGCGCATCAGTTGCCCCCTCCGTCCTTGCCGGACGCATCAGCGTCGTCCGCCGCGCCCACTTTCACCTTCGTTCCTTCATCCATCGCATACCCGCCGATAGTGATCACCACGTCTGATGGCAGCAGCCCGCTTGTGACTTGCGCTTCATCGCCGTCCACGATGCCCAGAGTCACGCGCTTGCGATGGGCCTTTTCATCGCTGCCGATCACCATCACTGATTTGCTGCCATCCAGCGCAGTCAATATTGCGGACGAGGGAACCTTCCACGCCTTGGCAACGGTTCGGCCGGTAATGGACACCTTCACCGGTGTCCCCACCCTCAGCTTGCCGTCCCGGTTGTCGATCCTGAGCCACACCTCGACCGTGGTACTGCCGGGATCGAGCGCCGGACTGATCAGCGTAACCTTTGCCTCAACCGGCTTATCCATGCCCGGCACACTCACGGACGCAGCATCGCCCAGCTTCAATTGCTGGGCCATGCTTTGTCCGATGTGCGCTTTGGCGAGCAGTGTGGAGGTGTCCATCACCGTCAGCAGCGGCGTGCCCGCGCTCGCCGTTTCACCCGCGAACAAAGGCCGCTCGGTAACAACCCCGCTGATGGGGCTGCGGATCTCCGAATAAGCCACCTGTGCCTTGGCGGCCTCATACTTGCCCTGGGCTGAAGTCAACTGCCCCTGCGCCGCCTTCAGCGCCGCTGCCTGGCTCACGCTGAGCTGGGCCTGAAGATGCTTTTCCGCCACGGCGTATGCGCTTTGCGCCTGTACCAGCGCGGCCTGGGCTGTATCCAGATCGCGGCCGGGAATCGCGCCTTCCGCAAATAATTTGGTGCGGCTCTCCACGATGACCTGATTCAAGTCGAGATTGGCCTTGGCCTGCTTCACCGCGAGCTCGGCCTGCTGTGTGGCTTCAGGAACCTGCGCTCTTGTGGCCGTCGCGTAGTCTGCCTGAGCCGCCTCATAGGCGCCCCTATTGTCCAGCGCCGTCGCGGTCAGGTCCCGGTTTTCAAGTGTAGCCAAAAGCTGACCCTGGCTTACCTTCGATCCCCGTTGCACGTAGAACTTTTTCACCGGCGCGCTGATCTTGGGTTCGATTGCCGCCTGCGCGATAGGCGAAAGAACTGCATCGGCCACGATGTGCTCGGCGATGGGACCCAGTTCCGGATGTTCGGCCTGAACCGTCACCTGCGTCTCCGGCGCGGATTCCTGCTTGCAACCCGGCAAAAAGGCTGCCAGAAGCGCCATCGCACCCAGCAAAATCCAGCGCGCTTGCGCGCAGACCGTTTCTTTGATCGAATTCCTGCTCATTTTTCTGCCCATTCCCGACCTACATCATTCCCGTAAGGGTTTGCAGATTGGCGCGCGCTGCCTCGTAACGTACCCGTCCGTCCTCGCGCGCATTCTCGGACATCACATAAGAGTTCTCCGCATCCACAACTTCCAGTACCGTAGCTTCGCCGCCGCTGTAGCGCATCCTGGTGAGCCGCAGGCTTTCGGCTGCCGTCGCAACGCTCTGATCCAGCGAAGCCAGCTCATCACGCGCCGCCTTGGCCTCCGAATAGGCTTCTTCGAGCTGCGCGATCAACTGCCGCTGGGTCGCACTTAAGGCAACACGCGCGGCTTCGCGCCGAATCTCGCTCTGTTTCACCTTGTGCTGCGTCGAGAGCCAGTCCCAGACCGGTATGTTGAGCGTCACGGCTGCCGAGTAGCCCAGGTTGCGCACGCCATCAGGCCCGTTCACGGCAACCTGCGGAGCATCGATACCGTAGGTCACATTCAATCCCAGGTCGGGCAGATAGGCGGCCCGCGCCGCTTCCACATCCGCGTCACTCACCTGCAGCGCCGCCAGAGCACTCTTCAGCTCCGGATTGTTCCTGGCCGCATCGGCTTCCACCTCCGCCTTGGCCGCCAGGGGCTCTACATGATCGACGGGCTGGAGCTGGTACGGAGTCCGCGGATCGGCAAAGAGCAGAACGCCAAGTTCGAGCCGGGCCTTTTCTGCCGCCACCCGGGCATCCACCAGTTCGCGGTCGCGTTGCTGCTCTGACAGTTGCGCCTTGACTACGTCGGCGTGCGCGGCATAACGGCCCTTTTCTCTTTTTTCGGTAAGAGCCGTAAAGTCGGCAGCTTCCTTGCGGGCTTGCTCAGCCACCGCCAGCTTGTGATCCTCCGCCAGCGATCCGTAATAGAGGGTGGTGACCGCTGCCACAAGCCCGCGCCGCGCAATTTCCAGCTCCGCCTGGGCCAGCGCCGCCGCGGCATCGGCGCGGCGCACCGCGGCCAGTTGCCCCAATCCTACGGTTTCGTTGATCATTGCCTGGCTGGCATACTCGCGCACCGCGTTGTTGGCGATGAAGCGCGGGGCCGGCTGCGGCGCCACTCCCTGTCCCGCTTGATTCAGCAATCCATTGGGCTGTGTATAGAGCGCCTGATTGTAGTAGTTGACGCCCGGTAACAAGTTGGCGCGCGCAATGGAGCGGTCCAGCTCCGCACTGACTCCTGCCGCTGACGCGGCCGCGTATGTGGGCTCGTTGGCCTGGGCGCGCCGGATCGCATCTCGCAGAGTGATGACAATGGGCTGATTGCCCGCGGATGTGGCTGCCGCGGCGCTGGCTCCGGGAGCCTGCCCGCTTGCAGACAATGGAAACGCAGCCGCCAGCGCCAAAGAGAATGAAATTGTGCAGGCCAGGAGTCCGAAGCCTTTCCATTTCCCCTCCAGCCCGCTTGCATCCAAATTCTTCACAATTTGGAGCATACAATTGGCTCCTTAATTTCACCTGAGTGAGATTGGCTTGAAATGATTGGTACAGTTACGGATGCTTTACGATACGCGGCGGTCGCGCAGGCCGATATGCCCAGCTTAAGATTGTAGCTATGGAAGCGGCAACCATCGCGGGCGTAAAAGTCTCCCGCATCGGCCTCGGAACGTGGGCCATCGGCGGATTGGAATGGGGCCAAGTGCCTGATGAAACAGCCATTGCAACATGCCTTTCCGCGATCGACCGGGGCATCAACCTGATCGACACCGCGCCCATTTACGGCCATGGCCGTTCCGAAGAGATCGTTGGCAAGGCCATGCGGGCCCATGGCCGCCGTGATGCCTTTTATATCGCCACGAAGGCCGGACTTGAGTGGAACGAACATGGCGTCTTCGCGAACTCCACCTCCTCCCGCCTCCGCAAGGAACTTGAAGACAGCCTGCGCCGGCTGGGGACAGACTACATCGACCTCTACCAGGTGCACTGGCCTGACCCGTGCATCGCTATCGGCGAAACCGCCGATCTGATGTCCCAATTCCAGCGCGAAGGCAAGGTGCGTGGGTTGGGCGTAAGCAACTTCAGCGTCGCTCAGATGCAGGAATTTCAGGCTGTGGCGCCCCTGGTCTCGAACCAGCTTCCCTACAATCTCTTCGAGCGCCAGATCGACGATGCAATCCTGCCCTGGTGCGCGTCTCAAAACATTGCCGTGCTTACCTGGAGCAGCCTTTGCCGCAGCATGCTTGGCGGCCGCCTGCATCTCGGCACGGTCTTCGCGGCCGGGGATATCCGCCGCGTGGACCCTAAATTCCAGCAGCCGCGTTTTAGCCAGTACATCAGCGCCGCCGGGCGGCTGGAGGCATTTGCCCGGGTCCGTTATGGAAGGACGCTTCCTGAGCTGGCCGTGCGCTGGGTGCTGGACCGGCATGGTGTCTCCGCAGCGCTATGGGGCGCGAAGCGTCCCGATCAACTCGATGCTGCCTGCGGCGTAGTGGGCTGGAAGCTGGACGCGGAGGCGATGGCTGAGATCGACTTGATTGTCGCCACCTCCGTCACCGACCCGGTAGGCCCCGAATACCTGACGCCCGGCGTGCGGGCAGAGTAACGCCGTCGCATAGGCTCCCCGAAGCGCTGCGCGAGCCCAAGCTCTCCGGGCCCTCATTCACATTCAGCGCGGTTTGCCGGTTCCGGCCAGGGCCGCGCGGCCTATCTGCCACATGTGCCTTGTCTTTCATGAACCTGCCTCCATGCGAAAAATCGCGCATTCTCAACGATCTCTAACGGTGCGCTGAAGTGCGTCCCGCAACCGCCGGTAGCCGTTCCAGAAAATTAGTCCTATAATGCGTGCCAGTATTTCACGTAGACAAAAGATGCCGTTCTAAGACATCTGCCATTAAGGAGGCTGTTCATGTTGAGGTTGTTCCTGCTTCTTTCCGTGGTAGCATTCTGGGGGCTGAATCCGCTCAATGCCCAGAACTCCACTTCACATCATGGGACTCGGTCACACAGCGCCGCGACCTCTTCGAAGAGTGCCGCCTCCACCCAGGAGTCTGCCGCTGCCAGTGCCGCGGCCGCCGCCGCCGCTGCAATGGCACAGGCAAAGGCGGTGTATCAGCGCGATTGCGCCCTTTGCCACGGGGACAACGGCAATGGCCAGACAGATGTGG
>JAJZNH010000862.1 GCA_021811745.1 Acidobacteriota bacterium | reverse complement strand
GCACTGAACTTCGCCTGGTCGTTCATCTTCTTCCGTTGGCATCGGGTTGGTTGGGCCTTGCTAGAGGTGGTCATCCTCTGGGTTGCGATTCTGTTCACCACTGCGGCATTCGCCCGCGTCTCCTCTTTAGCCTCCTGGTTGATGGCGCCTTATCTCGCGTGGGTCGGCTTTGCCAGCGTCCTTAACGCAGCGTTCTGGCGGCTCAACAAATAACCTGCACGCGACTACAGGAGATACACGCCCTTGAAGTGAGTAAAACCTCCATATGGCAGACAGCGCTGCAAACTTCGTGTTAAGCAACACTCCGAGAGTCCCACCCCGTTAGAGCAGCCCGCGCCCGTCTGCCTGCACTTCGGTCCCTCTGACTAGTCATCTGACTAGTGATACAGTCAAGAGGAAGAAGAGGAATTATGGTCTGGCCCGTCTACGATGCCAAAGCCCGCTTCAGCGAGCTGCTCAATGCCGCTCTCAAGAATGGTCCGCAGATCGTGACCCGGCGCGGCGTTGAGAAGGCAGTTCTCGTCCCCATCGACGAGTGGAAGCGATTGAATGGCGAGAACCGGGAATCCATCAAGGACGTCTTGCTGGATCCAAACGGACCGCATGATCTCCTGATTCCTCCGCGCAGGCGTTTCCGCCGCCGCAAGCCTGTCGCCTTCGAGTGAACGGAATGTATCTACTCGATACGGATGTTATCTCGGAATTGCGGAAAAACAGGCCACATGGAGCGGTTCTGTCCTGGTTTGCATCGGTTGCAGATCGGAACATCCAGATTCCCGCGGTTGCCGTGGGTGAGCTGCAGGATGGGGTCGAGTTGACGCGGCTGCAGGATCGCCCTAAGGCTGCGGAAATCGAACGTTGGATCGACCGCATTGTGCGCACTTTCGTTGTGATCCCCATGGACGGAAATGGTTTCCGGGAAACAGCCCGGCTGATGGCCGGAAAACCCGACGACTGGTTCGAAGATGCAATGATCGCCGCTACCGCCCGAATGCATAAACTGGTGGTCGTCATTCGGAACGTGAAGGATTTCACCATCTTCGGTGTTCAGACATTCAACCCGTTCACCTACAAGGGAAGAAATTGAAGAAAGCTCTGATCCCCCGCATCGGCGTCCTGGCCATCCAGGGCGACTACGCAGCGCATGCCGCGGCACTTGAAGAGGCCGGCGCGAAGCCGTGCGAGATCCGCAAGCCAGAGGAGCTTGGCGGCGTGGACGCCCTCGTGTTTCCTGGCGGCGAATCCACCACCATCCTCAAGTTTTTGGAAAGGCGTCACTTTTTCGAGGCACTGCGCACGTTCTGCGGGTACCATCCCGTCTTCGGCACCTGCGCCGGCGCCATCCTGCTAGCCCGCGAGGTGCGCAATCCGGCACAGCGCAGCCTGGGACTCCTCGACGCCGTGGTCGAACGCAACGCCTATGGGCGCCAGATCGACTCCACGATTCTCAGCGCTGAAACCACCCTCCCCGGAGGCCCGCTGGAGATGGTCTTCATCCGCGCACCGCGCATCGCCGAAGTCGGCCCTGGGGTCGAGGTTCTGGCCCGGCGCGACGGTTTTCCGGCCCTGGTTCGCCAGGGCAGCTTGATGGCCGCCACCTTCCATCCCGAGCTTTCCGGCGACCGGCGCGTGCACCGACTCTTCGTCGGCATCGCGGCTAGCGCGCATTCGAAATAGAGCGACACCACATGGCGTGTATTCCGGCAAGGGTAAGAGCCCAGGAGGTTTGTTGTGCTTTCGCGGCCGGCGACCCTCTCATGCTGGATGGATTCCGTGGTCGGGCGCTTGTTCCAAAGCCTTGACCGAGATAGAGGGCCCCTCTTTCTATTTTGGATATTTTGCATCCGCATCTTGCGCCCTTCTATCCCCGGCCCTCCGAGAGGGTGATGAGGGCATTCTCGGCGATTTTTGGGCCCACCCAGCGGTTTCTGGATGCGTCCAAACCAAAGTGGGAGTACGCTCATTCTTAGAGGCGGGCCATGCCTTCGATCTTTACGCCCATCCCATCGGAAACGGAGCGAAAGTCGCCGGGGACCGGCGGCAAGCCGCCTGTTGACCGGCGACCGACCGGCGGCAGCGGAGGCGGCGGGGATGACAACTGGAAGAATCCGCATCACGGGCCGCGAGAGTTGCTCCATAAAGTCCGCGCTTTCGTCTTTTGCGCCCTCGCCGGCGACATGATGTTCTTTGTGACGCTGGTGATGCTTTTTTACGCCCGTCAGACCAGCACATACATGGATCCGAGCACCATGCGGGAGATCGGGGACTGGCATCCGGTGCTGCTGCCCCCCATCCTGTTCGTCAATACCGCGGTATTGCTTCTGAGCACATTGACCATGGAGAAGGCCCGCCGGCATATCTTTCAGGAGATCGACGTGATCGAGGAGTGGCTGGGCATGGGACGACCCGCCTTGCGCCGCACAATGCCCTGGCTGGCCGCCACCCTGGTGCTGGGCATCCTGTTTCTTCTCGGGCAATTCATGGCCTGGAGGCAACTCACGGCTCAGGGCTTTGCCTTCGACCGCTGGGCGACACCGGCCAGTTATTTCTTCTACGTCATCACCGGCCTGCACGCCGCCCACCTTCTCCTCGGCGTGCTGGCGCTGCTTTTCTGCCTGCTGGCTCTTGGTTGGTTCAAACGCGTCGACTATCGTCAGATTGCCGTCGATTCCACCGCATGGTTCTGGCACGCCATGAGCTTTGCCTGGCTGGTGCTGTTTGCGGTCCTGCTGTTCGGCCAGTAGGGCGCTGCGCCTGTTCACTACGCGAGACTCCGAGCGCCTCCCTCAGATGCTCCTGTGTTTGATTCCGTGAAGATACCCAACGCCGGAATGGTAGAGGGGCGCGCCAGGGCCTTGCCATTGGCTTGACGTGAATGGCTTACACCGTACGCAGGCGCAACAGCGAGCGGCAACGCTGCCTTAGGGTGGGAACCTCAGGACAAGCAAAGTAGATCGCGCGGTTGGCGGCCATCAGCAGCTGCACGGCCTCCAGGCGTGGATCGCGCACGGAAAACGAACCGCCCGCGTAGATAAACTCGTCAATCAGATATTCGATTGCGTGGCCCAGAGTTTCCAGAGCGTGGCCTGCCTGGGGGGAGATGCGGCGGCGGGAGGATACGGCGCGGGCGGTGGGTGCGGCGGCGACGGAATCACTCGGGGTCAATCCGCTGGTGAAGCCGGTCGTCATGGTCGCTGTCATCGTGTATATCCTCATGCTGTTCTTTCGGCTCTGGAACGCCTTTTTTCAGATGACGAGCGTACCGTGTCCCACATCAGTACACAGGGACTATCTCGATCCGAAATGGGAACTACTGTGACGTAGCGCACACGTCATCGAGGGCCTATCAGGCTATTCCTACTCAGGAGGGGGAAGATTGGTCCCCCTCTCCTGAACACAGGCCAAGTTGTGAAATGACATTGCCATCTTCGTGTCGCAGGCGGCAGGGACGGCAGCATCGAGCACGCCTTGACGGGATGAGGCTGAACTCCTAATCTCAAGCGAGGACCTGTTGGTTTGGAGACGATGTTCTCCGCCGTAAAGCGGGTGCGCATTTATACAGTTCTTTTGGGCTAAAGTGGCGATGATTCCTTATCACTGGCAGTATCTTCCGCTGTTGATGCAGATTCTCGCGGCCTTTGTTCTCGGGCTGGGAATGGTGGTCGCATCGTGGTTTGTGGGCCGGCACCGTAACACGGCTGTGAAACTGGATGCCTACGAGTGCGGCATTCAGGCGGTGGGGGACGCTCGGGGCCGCTTCAGCGTGCGTTTTTATCTTGTCGCTGTTCTCTTCATTCTCTTCGATGTGGAGGCGGTGTTCATGATGCCTTGGGCCGTCATTTATCGAAAGCTGCCAGAGATCACCGGTTCGCGCCTCTTTGGCTTCTGGGAGATGCTTGTCTACCTTGGCTTCGTGGCCGTTGGCCTCTACTACATTGTGCGCAAGGGCATACTCAACTGGAGCCAGGACAAGGCGGACCTATAGGATGAGCGATACGATCAGCCAATCTTCAGCCGTGCCGGTTTGGGTGAGCGAGGAACTTCGCGAACATCCGGCCGCCAAGGCTCTTCTCGCCTGGAACCCGCAGGCGGTCACAGGCGCGAAAATGGATCGGGGCGAGCTCACTTTCCTCGTAGTGCCGGAAGAGGTTCGCGCGGCTTGCAAAGCACTGCAAGCCGCCGGGTACAACTTTTTTGAAGACATGACCGCAGTCGACTGGTTTCCTTCCGCACCCCGTTTCCAGCTGAGCTATCACCTTCTGTCCCACGCCCGCAAGGAACGGATCCGGCTTTGCGTCATGCTCGCGGAGGACGAACCGTGCGTTGAGTCGATCACCTCCGTCTGGATGGGGGCCGATTTTTACGAGCGCGAGGTCTTCGACCTGTTCGGCATTCGTTTTGAAGGGCATCCCAATCTGCGCCGGATCATGCTGCCCGATGATTGGGATGGTCATCCCTTGCGCAAGGATTATCCGGTGGAGGGATACCGCTGATGAGCGATCGCGCGGGAGGGCCTGTCCTCGAGCTGCCGGCCTCGGAAAGCACGTCAGCCCGGCACATGATCTTAAACATGGGCCCGCAGCATCCGGCGACCCACGGTGTACTGCGGCTGTTAGTTGAGATCGACGGCGAAATCATCGTCCGTGTTCTGCCACAGATCGGATATCTGCACACCGGCATCGAGAAGACCTGCGAGGCCAAGTTCTATCAGCAGGTGGTACCGCTGACCGACCGGATCAACTATCTCGATCCCCTCTCCAACAACCTGTGTTACTGCCTGGCGGTGGAAAAGCTTTTGGGGCTGGAGATTCCCGAGCGGGCACAATGGATTCGCGTTCTGCTCACCGAATTGAGCCGCCTGAACTCCCACCTCATCTGGCTGGGCACACACGCGATGGACATCGGGGCGCTCACCGTCTTTCTGTACACCTTCCGGGAGCGCGAAGAAATTCTAAGGCTTTTTGAGGACGTAGCCGGCCAGCGCATGATGACCAGTTACTTCCGCATCGGCGGCCTCTCCATGGAGCCGCCTCTGGACTTCCTGGACCGCGTGCAGAACTTCATTCTCACATTTCCCGCGAAGATCGACGAATACTCCAACCTGCTCACGGGCAATCCGATCTTCATGAACCGCTTGAAGGGCGTGGGCTATCTCTCAGCAGCCGATGCGATTGCGCTGGGTGTAACCGGTCCTCCATTGCGCGCCTCGGGCGTGGATTTCGACCTGCGCCGGGACATGCCCTACTCCAGCTACGAGAAGTTTCAGTTCCAGGTGCCAGTCTCTACGGATGGGGATTGCTGGGCACGCTATCTGGTCCGGCTCATCGAGATGCGCGAGAGCGTGAAGATCATCCAGCAGGCATTGGACGGAATGCCCGAGGGTCCGGTCAAGGCCGACGCTCCCAAGATCGTGCTTCCCGACCGCGAGAAGATGAAAACGCAGATGGAGGCGCTGATCCATCACTTCAAGATTGTGACGGAAGGCTTTAGCGTTCCGGCCGGCGAAGTTTACCAGGGCATCGAATGCGGGCACGGACAAATAGGCTATTACGTGGTGTCCGACGGCACCGCCAAGCCGTACCGTGTGCACATGCGTTATCCGTCATTTGCCACGCTACAGGCGGTTGAGACCATGGCCAAAGGCCGACTGATTGCCGATCTGGTAGCAGTGATTGGCTCCATTGACATTGTGCTCGGGGAAATCGACAGGTAGACCCGGAGGAATACGTGCCAGATTACGCGAAGTTGGCGGCCGAAGCCAAGGCGAGCAGGAGCAGGGTTCAGTTGCAGGCCGAAGCGCTTCGGGAGCGGGAGGTTGACTTCGAGTCGTTCTTTCATCGCGTACGCACGCAGATCGCGCAGGAATTGGAAGGCGCCAATCTGGCGCTGAAAGGGCAGGGCGAGCCGGAGCTCTACTTTGTGCATGGCTGGCCTGAGGGTGTGGTTATTGAGCTCAGTGATGGCCAAATCCGAAGCTGCAAAGCGGCCCTGGACATGGAGGGTTCGAAAATCGCGGCGGAACTGCGCGCAGAAGCTGATACGCGCGGATTCGTCAAAGTGCAAAAGCTTGGTTTCTTCTTGATCAACGGCGATTGGGGCGTAAGGGCTTTTGAGGAGGGCTCTATCATCGAAGCTGAGGCCGGAATGGGGCCGTCGAAGGTTGCCGAAACGATAGTTGCGGCAGCAGTCCGGGGGCGGTTTGAGTGAGCTTGCCTCATCCGTTCACGCAGAGTTGTGGGTTTCGCTCGCTTCCCTGCTGCGCAGCTATACAGCGGCTCACGGCCTGAACGGTAACCGGCAGGTGACGATTGAACTGGGTGAAGAACGGATTCTGGCGCGTCACGGGGAACAGTGGCTCGACCTCAAACGCAACGGCGCAACCGTAAGCTGGAAGCGCGAGGATGGAAGCGCAGGAATGCTGGAACTAACGGAAGCCGGAAGATTGCGCGGCCCGGTCGGTGAGCAGGAGATGGATCTGGCCGCCGAAGCCTGGGCGCGGGAATTGATGCGGGAGCCGAATCTATGAGCCCCAAGGAATCCAATACGGAAGCTTTATCTCTTTTTTCGCCGCAACTGGCGGCGCGCTTTGACGCCCTGGTGGAAAAGTACCCGGTCCGCCGCTCTGCCCTGGTTCCCATGCTGCTCTATGCGCAGGACGAGGTTGGTTATCTCTCGGACGCGGTAATCGCCGAGGTGGCGCGCCGCATCGGCATCACCGAGCTGGATGTGCGCAACGTCGCCAGTTACTACTCCCTGCTGCGCTTCAAGCCCGCCGGCCGCTACAACATCCAGGTCTGCACCAACATTGCCTGCATGTTGCGCGGCGCCTACGATCTTTTCGAGCGTTTCCAGGAGGAACTGGGGATCGGTCACAAAGGCATCACGGCAGATGGACTCTTTTCCCTTGAAGAAGTCGAGTGCATCGGAGCCTGCTCGTGGGCGCCGGCGATTCAGGTCAACTACGACTTTCACGACGAACTGAAGCCCGAACTGGTTCCTGGCATCCTTGACGGCTATCGCGGACAAGCGAAAGCGGAAGGGAAGGTCAATCATGCCTAGGCTGGTCTCCCATCCCGACGAAGTGAAGATTGTTTCGCGCCGCTTTGGCATGGGCGCGGCCGACATCGACCGCTACATCGAACTGGGCGGCTACCAGTCGGCAAAGAAGTGCCTCGAACAGGGGCCCGACTGGATCATCAACGAGATGAAGGCCTCCAACCTGCGCGGGCGCGGCGGCGCCGGCTTCCC
>JAJZNH010000549.1 GCA_021811745.1 Acidobacteriota bacterium | reverse complement strand
GGTGCGGGCCTGGAAGATCCAGCGCTGCTTGAAGGTTGCACCCGGGCCATCGCCGAACTGGTTCGCGACGGCAATCAGGTGGCCGTGGTGCACGGCGGTGGTGTGCAATTGACGCGCACACTCAAAGCGCTTGGGCTCCAGAGCCAGTTTATCGACGGTCTGCGGGTTACCGACGCCGAGACCCGCGACACCGCTTTGATGGTCTTCGCGGGCCGCGTCAACAAGGGCCTGGTCGCTGCATTGGGCGCGCTGGGCCAGCCTGCCGTGGGCCTTTGCGGCGGCGACGGCTTGATCTTTCGCGCGCGCAAGAAACGCATGTCGCCCGATCTCGGCTACGTGGGTGAAATTGCCGCCAGCGGCCCGCGCTGGCTCGATGCCATCTGGCAGTTGAATGGCGTTCCGGTGCTTTGTTCGATGGCTTTGGGTTTTGATGGCGAGTATTACAACATCAACGCCGACGAGATGGCCGCTGCCTGCGCCATTGCCTGCCGCGCAGACGCTCTGGTCTTCCTCACCGATGTACCGGGCGTCAAGGGGGCAGACGGAGAGGTGTTGCGCTGGCTTTCCATCGACCAGATCGCCGAGATGGCCAAGAACGAGGTGATCTTCGGCGGCATGTTGCCCAAGCTGGGCGCCTGCCGCGAGGCCCTGTTGAACGGCGTCAAGCGTGTCCGCATTTTGCCTGCCGAGGCTGCCAGCTCGCTTCCCGATCTGTGCAGCTCGCGCGTAACCCACGGTACCGAGGTCATGGTGGCCTAAGGAGGTTCGGAGGAAGTGACAAAACTCGAAGAGATTCGTGCCGCCGAAGTGCGGCTTTTGCTTTCGACCTATGATCGCAGCCCCATCCTTTTTGTGGGCGGCGAGGACGTGCACCTGATCGACGAACAGGGCGAGCGCTATCTCGACCTGCTCAGCGGCATCGGTGTGAATGCGCTCGGCTATAACCATCCGGCCATCGTGGACGCCATCGCCCGCCAGAGTCGCGCTCTCATTCACACATCGAACCTCTACTATCACGAGGGCCAAGCAGAGCTTGCGCTGCGGCTGACCGAGCGCACCGGCCTCGATCGCGTCTTCTTCGCCAACTCCGGCACTGAGGCCTGGGAGGGGGCGCTCAAGCTGGCGCGCGCCTACGCGGGAGTACGGCGCAGCGAAGGCAAGCAGATCGGAACGAAGTTCCTGGCCCTGGAGCAGAGCTTCCATGGCCGCACCTTCGGCGCCGTCTCCACCACCCACAAGGAAAAGTACCGCGCGCCCTTTGCGCCCGTGGTTCCCGGCGTGGAGTTTGTGCGCTGCAATGATGTCGCCGATCTGCGCGCCAAGTTCTCCACCCAAGTTTGCGCCATTCTGGTCGAGGCCATCCAGGGCGAGGGCGGCGTCCGCCCGCTGGTGCCGGAGTTCCTGGCCGAGGCGCGCGCTCTCACGCAATCCACCGGCGCGCTGCTCATCGCGGACGAAATTCAGGCGGGCATGGGCCGCACCGGCAAGTGGTGCGCCTATCAGCATTACGGCATTCTGCCCGGGGCCCCCACGGACACATCTTCGTCCGTGGGGTGGAAGCCCGATGTGACCACCCTCGCCAAACCCCTGGCCGGGGGCCTGCCTCTTGGAGCAGTGTTGTGCTCCGAGGAGGTCGCACGCGCCATTCATCCGGGGATGCATGGCAGCACCTTCGGCGGAGGCCCGCTGGCCTGCGCTGTGGCCATCGCCGTCATCGATACCATCGAAAAAGAGGGCTTGCTGACGAATGCGACCGAGGTAGGCGGCTACTTCCAGGAACAGCTGCGCGCTCTCGCCAGCCGCCACACGGCCATCGTGGATGTGCGCGGCAAAGGACTGATGGTCGCCGCAGAACTCGACTCCGCGGAGCTAGCCAAGCGCGTCGTCGCCGAGATGCTCAAGCGCCGCATCCTCATTAACTGCACTAGCGATACGGTGCTGCGTTTTCTACCGCCTTATATCCTTGAACGCACGCATGTGGACACGGCGATCGCGGCGCTGGACGAGATTTTTACTGAATACGCCACTGCGCATGCCGGGACTTCATCCGCAGAAGGAGAACATCATGCCTAGCAGAGCTACCATGGATCGCCCCACCGCGGCGATCCCGGTCGAGAAAGACCCCGATGTGCAGGCCGCGACCGCGCGCATGGCCGGCGAGGACCTGTGCTCCATCGCCGATCTCTCCAGCGCCGAGGTGCGCGCCATCCTTAAGCTGGGGCGCGAGGTCAAGCACAATCCTCGCGAGTACCGCCATGCCCTGGATGCCAAGCAGATGGTGCTCATGTTCGAGAAGGCCAGCCTGCGTACGCGCCTGGCCTTCGAGGCTGGCATCAACACCATGGGCGGCAACGCCATCTTCGTCGATCATGCCAACTCACCACTGGGCGAGCGCGAAACCATCGCCGACGTGGCGCGCAACCTGGAGCGCTGGGTGGACGTGATCGTGCTACGCACCTACGCCCACGACACCATCACCGACATGGCGGCAAACGCGCGCGTGCCGGTGATCAACGCGCTCTCCGACTTCGAGCATCCCTGCCAGGCGCTAGCCGATTTCATGACCCTCGAAGAGCGCTTCGGCTCCGTGACCGGGCTGAACTTCACCTACGTCGGCGACGGCAACAACGTGTGCCACTCACTGATGCTGTGTGGTGCGCAACTGGCCGCCAACATCACCGTGGCGACGCCCCGCGGCTACTCGCCCGACATCGAGATCGTCACCATCGCGCGCGAGATCGCCGCCAAGAATGGCACGGAGGTGCGGCTCCTGCAGGACCCGCAAGCGGCCGTCGAAGGCGCCGACGCGGTGTATACCGACGTGTGCGTGAGCATGGGCATGGAGCACGAGTCCACCAAGCGCGCTCCGATCTTCCGGCCCTTCCAGGTGAACGAGGCGCTGATGGCGAAGGCCAAACCGACAGCGGTCTTTATGCACTGTCTGCCTGCCCGCCGCGGCGAAGAGGTCACCGACGCGGTCATCGACAGCCCGCAGTCCATCGTCTTCGATCAGGCAGAAAACCGGCTGCACGCGCAGAAGGCGTTGCTGCTGTTGTTGCTGGGCGGGTTAGCGAATGTTCAGAAGTTTCCGACGGTTGGCGGTCAGCCTGAAACTGCAATGGATCCAGGCTGCTTTCAGACGAGAGTTTTGTAACAAGGGCACGGCTTTAGCCGTGCCGCAAAATGCGCATGAAATCTGTGGCTTTAGCCCCTGGAGGGATGGTTTTCACAGAGGTGTTTATGAAATTCAAGTCTGGAGACTCCACAGACAGTGCACACTGCACCGCGCTCAAACATGAATTTCTACGCTGTGAGGATGCGTTCAAGGACTTTGAAACCTATGGAACCATGATGATCATGCGGGCGCAGGCAGAGTCAAAGGGTGCTGCTTCACCCACAGCCGAAGAAACGCGCCTTATTGCATACAAGACCTACAATGCATATGCGCGCTTCATCCACCACCTCTACGAATTCATGGTCGGTGCAATCGTCAGAGAAATGGGCGACACTACGCTAGGAGTAAAAGACGAGCGACAGAGGGCAGAAATCAGAGACAGCTACATTGGTAGCCGTGCCCAACGTATCCTGACTGACAGGCGTAAGGCGATACTTAACGGAACCGCTCCGGTCTGGGAGAACAATATCAGTGCTTTTCCGGAAAAAGTCCCGCCTGAATTCGCGAAACGATTTCGGGAAATGAGAAACAAGGTCAGCGGGCATTTATCCCACGAACGTCCGGCGATCAGCCTATCCAACTTCTATGACGAATTTCACAAGTACGTCTACATGCTCTATCAAAATTGCCGTGGGCACTGGAGCCTCCTGCGAGACAAGGAGTTTCCCAATCTCGACGAGATCACAAAGTTTTCAGTTCTCATCAAGAGCGGCGGATAGACCAACCACTGATCACTGATCACTGACAACTTTTCCGAGGTCTTGCAAGCATGTCCGTAATTCTCGAATCCCTACCCATCGGCCAGAAGGTCGGTATTGCCTTCTCCGGCGGGCTCGACACCTCCGCAGCCCTCCACTGGATGAAGCAGAAGGGCGCCATCCCTTACGCCTACACAGCCAACCTGGGCCAGCCCGATGAAACCGACTACGAGGCCATTCCGCGCGTGGCCATCGAGTATGGCGCGGAAAAGGCCCGGCTCATTGACTGCCGCGGCCCGCTCGTGCGCGAAGGGATCGCCGCGCTACAGGCCGGCGCCTTCCACATCACGACCGCCGGCGTGCCTTACTTCAACACCACGCCCATCGGCCGCGCAGTGACGGGCACCATTCTGGTGGCCGCCATGAAGGAGGATGACGTCCACATCTGGGGCGACGGCTCCACGTTCAAAGGCAATGACATCGAGCGCTTCTACCGCTACGGCCTGCTCGTGAATCCCAATCTCCAGGTCTACAAGCCCTGGCTGGACGCGGCTTTCATCGACGAACTGGGCGGCAGGGCCGAGATGTCCGCCTTCATGCAGCGCTCCGGCTTCGCCTACAAGATGCCCGCTGAGAAGGCCTACTCCACCGACTCGAACATGCTGGGCGCAACCCACGAGGCGAAAGATCTGGAGCATCTTTCTTCTTCCGTCCGGATCGTCGTCCCCATCATGGGCAAGGCATTCTGGCGCGACGATGTGGAGATCCGGCGCGAAGAGGTGACCATTCGCTTCGAAGAGGGCTTTCCAGTTGCGCTCAACGGCCAGACGTTCGACGACCCCGTCGCCCTGCTGCTGGAAGCCAATCGCATCGGCGGGCGCCACGGCCTGGGCATGAGCGATCAAATTGAAAACAGGATCATCGAAGCCAAGAGCCGCGGCATCTACGAGGCTCCGGGCCTCGCGCTGTTCTTTATTGCGTACGAGCGCCTCATCACCGGCATCCACAACGAGGACACCATCGAGCAGTACCGCGACAATGGCCGCAAGCTGGGCCGGCTGCTCTATCAGGGCCGCTGGTTCGACTCGCAAGCTATCATGCTGCGCGAATCCGCCCAGCGCTGGGTCGCCAAAGCCATCACCGGCGAGGTCACGCTGGAGCTGCGCCGCGGCAACGACTACTCCATCCTCAACACCGAGTCGCCCAACCTCACCTTCCATCCCGAGCGGCTGAGCATGGAGAAGACTGAGTCTGCCTTTTCGCCGCGCGACCGCATCGGACAGCTCACCATGCGTAATCTGGACATCACCGACACCCGGGAGAAACTGCTCACCTATGCCAAAGCGGGCCTCCTCACGTTGAGCAAAGGCAGCGAAATGCCCCAGCTCAACGGTGGCAAGGAGAAGGAATAGAGCCATGTCCAACGAGCAACAATCCGGCAAGATGTGGTCAGGTCGCTTTGGCGAGCCGCTGGACGCGGAGTTCGAGGCGTGGCAGCGGTCCATTGTTTTCGATTGGCGGCTGCTGCCGCAGGAAGTCGCCGCTAGCAAAGCTCATGCCTCCGCGCTGTGCGCCGCGGGAATCCTGACCGAAGGCGAGACAGCGGATCTGCGCGCGGCCCTCGACGCCATCGCCGCCGAGTACGCCTCCGAAGCCGGCAAGGCGCTGGTACGCGACCACCCTGCAGCCGAGGACATTCATCACTTCGTCGAACTCAAGCTCGTGGAGCGGCTGGGCGCGCTGGGCCGCAAGCTCCACACCGGCCGCAGCCGCAACGAGCAAATCGCAACCGATCTGCGTCTCTACGCGCGCGCGCAAATCGAACGGGCCGTCGATGGGCTTGCCGCTTGGGCCGGAGCGCTGATCGAGCAGGCGCGGCGTGCTGGCGAAGCCGCCATGCCCGCCTACACGCACCTGCAGCGCGCCGAGCCCGTGCTGACTGCACACTGGCTGCTGGCCTACGTGGAAATGGCCCTCCGCGACGCGGACCGGCTGCGCGACTGTGCTGTGCGCCTGAACGAATGCCCGCTGGGCGCGGGCGCGGTGGCCGGCGCCACTCTTGCACTCGACCGCTCGATCGCCGCGCGTGAGCTGGGATTCACCGCGCCCACCGCGAACTCCATCGACGCAACCAGCGACCGCGACTTCATCCTCGAATACCTGCAGGCGCTCACCTTTGTCGGTCTGCACCTAAGTCGCTTTGCCGAGGAGATTGCCCTGTTCGCCACCGCTGAGTACGGATTTATCACCTTGCCCGAGGCCTTTTCCACCGGCTCCAGCGCCATGCCGCAAAAGAAGAATCCCGACCTCGCCGAGCTGCTCCGCGCCAAGGTGGGCCGCATTCACGGGGCCGCGCAGGCCGTCACCCTGCAACTAAAAGGGTTGCCCTTGGCCTACAATAAGGACATGCAGGAGACTCAGGAGCCGGCCTTTGCCGCGGATTTCGTGCCGCAGATGCTCGAGCTCGTCGCCCGCTTCACCGCAGCCCTGCAATTCAATCGCGAGCGAATGAATCTTGCCGCACAGTCCGGCTATCTAAATGCCATGGCAGCTGCCACCTATCTCGTCCACAAGGGCGTGCCCTTCCGCACCGCACATGAAAAGGTTGGCCAGGCGGTGCGCTTCGCCATCGAAAAGGGCGTGGAACTGGGCGATCTCCCGCTCAACGAGCTGCGCCAGTTTGGCGAAGAGTTCGGCGAGGACTTTTACTCGGCTGTCACCCTCACCGCCACGCTCGACTGTCACGATGTCCTCGGCGGGACCGGGCGCCGGCAGGTCGAGCGGGCGCTGGCCGTCGCATCCAAGCGCGTCGCCGCGCTCAATGGAATTCACGTGGCGGAGGCTGCCCATGCGGGTGCGTAAAGCCCTGCTCCAGGACGCCTCGAACGTTTACGACCTGGTGAATTCGCTCTCCTCCGACGGCACGCTGCTGAAGCGCGCCTTCGCTGAAATCTGCGAGAACATCCGCGACTTCACCGTGGCTGAGTCCGACGCTGGCGTCTTCCTCGGCTGCGGCGCGCTGCACTTCTACGGCCCGCATCTCTGCGAGGTACGCTCCATCGTCGTCAAGCCCGAGGCCAAGGGCAAGGGCGCTGGCGGCAGCATTCTGAGAGCGCTCATCGAGGAAGCCGAGGAGCACGGCATCCAGTCCGTCTGCCTGTTCACCCGCATTCCTGATTTCTTCTTCAAGTACGGCTTCCGCATCGTGGAAGACAAGGCTGAGTTGCCCGACAAGATCTTCAAGGACTGCCAGAGCTGCCCACGCCTGCACCGCTGCGACGAAGTAGCCATGGTGCGCGGACGGATTCCGCGGATTTCAATTCTCGGACCGCGGCACGAGGCGCAGGAGTTGGTGCGGCTGTCGGGGTGAAGACAGCTCTTAGCTCTT
>JAJZNH010000493.1 GCA_021811745.1 Acidobacteriota bacterium | reverse complement strand
AGGAGCCGCCGCAGCCGCACCCGCGCCACCCGCCACAACCACCGGAGCCGCCGCGGCCGCCGAAACCCCCAGCCGCTCCTCCAGCTTCTTCACCAGGGCCGCTGCTTCCAGCAGGCTCAGGCTCACAATCTGCTCTTCCAACTGCGCTAAATCCGCCATTTTTCTCTCCAATCAGAAACGCTTGAATTGATATTCCCCGGCCGTCAAGACAAATGCGAAAGTTTCCGATGCGTCAGACCCACGCCCTTTCGACTTGCTCTACGGCCAAAACATAAAAAACAGCTCCCAACCGCCACCCTTTTCAGCAATCCGCCTCTTCGCGGCAACCGCAGCCCACTCAGCAGAGCACGATGCAGCTGAAAGTTGACAGCTTGTGCGGCTATGCGGCGGCAAACTTCTCCTTCTCCACGCCCTGGCCGAGCACCACGGCCAGATCGCGCCCCGTGGCATTGAGCACCGTCGCCAGCCGCTGCGCCGGCGCATTGATGAGGAAGAGCAGCTTCGAGAAGAGCTCTTCTTTGCCCGGCATCGTCGCCAGCGCCTTGATCTCTTCCACGTTCAGCAGCTTGCCATCCACCATTCCCAACTTGAACTCGAACTCCGCGTTGTCGCCCACCCACTTGGCGATCACCTTGGCAAGCGCCACAGGGTCACCCGAAGTGAAGGCCACCGAGTTCACGCCCTTCAGCCCTTTCAGCGCCGCCTCCACCTGGGCTCCGGCGCCCGAGATCGCCGCCAGCGTGTTCTTTACCACCCGATACCTGCCCCCCGCCTCGCGGATCACCTTGCGCAGCTCATAGTCCTTGGCCACGGTCAACTTGTTAAACGTCCCGACAATCGCGGTGGTCGAGCCTACCAGCTCATCTGCCAGCTCTTTCACCTTCTCCGTTTTCTTCGCTCTCGAAATTGCCATCTTGCGCTCCGCGCGCGGAACTGTGATCAGATACCAGCGATCAGACTCGTTAGCCGGCCCCGATCTCCGCTCCCGCTCTCAAATGTCTTCCACCCACAACCATAAGGTTGGGCATTCACGACTCAAAGTTTTTTTAGCCACAGCCGACAAACCTTCAGATCTCCGCATTCACACCGAACTGCCGACAACCGACGTCCAACTCACTTACGATTGCCTTCAGTGCTTCCCGGTCGCCTCAGCCTCGGCCGCATCCAGCGGCACTCCCGGCCCCATCGTCGAGCTCAGGGTCACGCTCTTCACGTACTTACCCTTGGCCGCGGAAGGCTTGGCCCGGACCACCGACGTAATCACCGTGGTCGCGTTCTCGATCAGCTTCTGCGGCTCGAAGCTCAACTTACCCACCGGCACATGCACCAAGCTCGTCTTATCGGCGCGGAACTCCACCTTGCCAGCCTTAATCTCTTTCACCGCCGAGGCCACGTCCATCGTCACAGTTCCAGTCTTGGGATTCGGCATCAGCCCCTTCGGCCCCAGGATCTTGCCCAGCCGCCCCACTGCCTTCATCATGTCCGGCGTGGCAATCAACGCGTCGAAAGCAGTCCAGCTCTCCTTCTGAATTCTTTCCACCATCTCCTCGCCGCCCACAAAGTCCGCACCCGCCGCCTGTGCTTCCTTTTGGCGGTCGCCGGTGGCGATCACAGCCACGGTCTTGGACTTACCCAACCCGTGCGGCAGAACCACGGTTCCACGCACCATCTGGTCGGCGTGGCGCGTGTCTACGCCCAGACGCATGGTCAGATCGACGGTCTCATCGAACTTCGCAAACTTGACCTTCTTGAGGAGATCGACTGCTTCCGGCAGCGGATACGTCGCCTTGGTGACAGCGGCGCGCGCCTTCGCAATATTCTTGCCAGCTTTACTCATTCAATCCTCGTCTCCCACCGCCCTTGCCAGCCCGCTTCTGCGGAAGCTCCTCGAACCTCACGGAGTGGTCATCCGAAACGCCGTCCGTCAGGCAAGAACCTCAAAAGCCGTGGTACAAATGACAGCGCGGGAACTACCCCGCGCACCTTCGAGAATCATATCGGACTGGAACGGGGATTGCAACACGGGCCCCAAAAGCGACGGTCATGGATGGCCGCCGGCGACTTCCTGTGTTGGCTGCGGCGCCCAAATCGCCAAGCGGCTGCGGGAGGCTCCGAGAGCAATCGGATAGAACGCCAAGAGGAACAACGGATCCGCAAGGCGTTGAAGAGAGTCATGGGAAGGAACCCAAGAGATCGCTGGGCACGAGACTGCCTTTCTCTCGATTCTTGGCACCTCAAAATGAGTCGGCGCTGCACTCCTTGTGCCCGCTGGATTCAGCCTGGAACCAGCCTGGGAAGGATCGGCAAGCGAAAGCGGTGCAGGCGTTTACAATCGTAGTGTTCGGGAAGTCAAAGTAGAAAGTTTGGCTTGAAGCCAAAAGAAAATTCAAGTCCGCATAAAGGGGCCCAAAACCCGCGAAGGCTTCCCCAGTCATCGCAAAACAAAGACAATCGGCAGGGGTGGAGTGCCGTATTTTCGCGCGACGGTGGTCACGCGAGAAATGGTGACGCGGGTACAGTATTCACTCGATGGGACTGGGAGCAGCTTTGACGATGAGACTTTTTCGAAATATATACCTACGCGCTCTAATACTGATTGGCATCGCTTTGCTGATCGCGCCCCTCGCGGCACGTGCACAAACCGACGAGATCCAAGTCTACGATGCCGTCATCGCTCCGCAGGGCATATTCAATATCATGGTGCATAGCAACTTCACACCCGAAGGGAGAACGAAGCCTGTCTTCCCGGGCGCAATTATTGCCAATCATTCGTTCAACGGAACATGGGAATGGGCGTATGGAGTCAAGCCATGGCTGGAGCAGGGCCTGTATATGCCTGTCTACACGCCGTATTCGACGAACCGCGGAGGGTCGATTGATGGTTTCAAGGTCCGCGAGCTATTCGTGCGGCCGCACGCTCAGCAGCACAAGCTTTTCTGGGGGGACAATTTCGAATTCAGCTTCAATTACCGGTATTGGGAGTCACGGACTTTTACTGTCGAAATGCGGCCGATCATTGGGGCCTACCTCGGGAAATGGGAGCTGATTTACAACCCGGTTGTCGATTCGGACTATAAGGGTGGGTTGCCAGGCTTGGAGTTCAACCCCGAGGCACGGATTGTGTACAACACCGGGCACACATGGGACGTAGCTGCCGAGGAGTACGACGGGTTCGGACCTTTTGACAACTTTGATAGCCTGCACAATCAATTCCACGAAGTGTGGGGCGTGTTTGACCGTAACGGCAAGATCTGGGATATCGAAGCGGGAGCGGGCCTGGGCCTGACAGCCGGATCCGACAGATGGACGTTGAAGCTGATGATTTCGCGAGATATCAACAAGAAACCATGGCGACCGCACATCCACTTTTAGCGTGGCGTCCTTCAGAGGGCCGATTATCATCTGGCAATGCAGAAAGGCTGAAAGCCTGTTTCTCACGCCCCCTTGCGGGATTGGGTCTAGGAATCACACCTGCATCCCCGACTCGCGCCTGGGGCTACAGTATGCCGCCTGCTGCGCGGACGTGGTGCGAGCCGAAATCATTTCCGTCAGAGTCCGGGACGCACTACACCAGCTCAAGGCTAGAATAGGCAACAACAAGGTCGAATCAGCCAGCCGTGCGATCGCGAGGCAGTTCGAGCGGCGAGGGTTCTTCCGCTTCGAGCCAGCGGCCTCCGTTACACCCGACTCGATCCACTCGCTCCTCTGGGTTGGTTCCCCGCACGAAGGAACGAGATAGGGCCCGGTTCCATTGACCGCGCGGTGTGGGCGGCTACACTTGCGGACGACACGGAAGCGGAAGATCGAGCGACTCCTGAAACTGCCTTCTGTTTGCCTGGCTCCGTACAACGAACGCACCGACGGACGCAGCCTGGTTCAGGTCCGCGCCCTCGGCCTGTGCATGGCGAACTTGTCTTGCTGCCAGGAAACCGTATATAAAGATCGTATCTATAACGCTGTTGTCCCGGCAGCGCCATCCTCGGAATCGCTCACTTTTTTGCAGTGCGCCGGTCGATAGAAGGGATGAAGGTGTCCATTCGGAAGGCTCTTCTTCTTTCCCCGCTCTCTTTTGCGGCAGTTTTTTCTCCACTTCTGCTCGTCTCCCAATCTTCGCAGTCCGTCAGCATTCCTGCGGGAGTCCCGCTGCGCATCCAGATCGATCACCGTTACCGTGTCCATGCCGGCGCGCGCATAGTGGGCCATCTGATCACGCCCGTCGACCACATCGACCACGTTGTTATCCCGGCCAATACCCGCGTCACCGGCATCATCCTCGGCATGCGGCACGATGCGCAGAAGAGACGCGCTCAGGCAATGCTCAACGGCCAGTTCACGGCGCCCGCGATTCCCGCCGTCCGCTTCGATTCGCTGCGTCTGCCCAACGGCACTACGCTGCCCATCCATACTTTCGTGACGGAGCGCGATGCCAATGTTGTCTCCATGAGCACTGGCAAGAAGAAGAAAAAAAAGCCCGGTCTACGGGCGCGGGTACACGCTCTCTTTGAGGCGCGCAAGAAGACGGCCCTGGAAACGCTCCATCACCCCCGTCTTGGCGATCAGGCGCGAAAGCTGATCTACTCCCAGCTTCCCTGGTTCCCGCCCACCATTTGGTCCGGTACCGAGTACGACGCAGAGCTTACCGCCCCTATAACCATCCGAGGCCGGCAGCCGGCGCCTCTTCCGGACGCCACTTTGCACGGCGCCCCCACGGGAACCATCGATGCGCGGCTGCTCACCCCGCTTAACTCCGCCACCGATCACCGTGGCACGCCGGTGGTCGCTATCCTGACCCGCCCGCTGCTGACGCCCGGCGGCAAGCAGGTCATCTTCCCTCAAGGAGCCCGCATGACAGGCATCGTGACAGTGGCTCGCCGGGCGCGCTGGTGGGGCCGCAACGGACAGCTGCGCTTTACCTTTCGCAACATTGAACGCAAGAACGCCGCGCCCACGGTCATCCACGGCGAACTCTCCGCCGCCGAAGCAGCCCCAGGCGCGCACATGAAACTCAGCCAGGAAGGAACGGCCAAATCCACAGCCGGACCAGGCAAGTACCTTGCACCCATGGCGCTGGGCGCCATGACCGCTTCGGCCTTCGACAGCGATGCCACTTCCAACCCGATGCACAGCGGAACGGCCACCAATTCCTTCGGCTTCGCCGCCCGCGCCGCAGTCATGGCTTCCGCCAACGCCGTTCTGCTTCACGTCTTGGCTGTTTACGCCGTATCGATGTCTGTCTATAATCGCTGGATCGCCCGCGGACACGAGGTTAACTTCCCCAAAGACACCCGCATCCAGATTCTGCTGAATAAGCGCTGACGCTATCGCCAGAAGCATTGCCTTCGCGTCAGAACTTCGGGCGCGTAGATACGCGGAATCTCCAATTCAGATGGAGTCCCGGTGAATCTCGACGATTTGCCTCCTATGGAATCTCACAGCTGATAAGAAGGGTGCTGGGTCAGCGCGGCGATCCGGACAAGAGCTCTTACTCGAGCGATCAGCGGTTGGTTAAGGGGAGACCTGTCGTGCTCCTACTGCCGGACCCGCCGGCTACATGGAGCGCCAGGTCGTGTCTACGCGCACCGGAATCTCATTTGCGATCGTCATGCCCAAGAACGAGGGCCTAGGGAACTTGAAATCAGAGCATGTGGATGGCAGGGTCCCGGTAATCTCAACGTCCTTGCCCTTCATCTTGCGTTCGAACGGCACCTGCGCATAGTGCGCCTTCTGCCCGGCGAACTGCACATCCAGGTCCATGTGGATCGTCGCGGAGTTCAGTTCATCCTCGCGGAAATGCGCGCGCACCACCACCATCGGGAATTCCGCTCCGCGGGTCGCCTCCAGCATATGCAGATCGCGGTTCGTGTCCTCGGTGGTAAACGACTTGACCGGCGCCGCGATCAAAAAGTTGCACCAACCCCCGCTGCAAAACCCTTTGCCCTTGGCCGCGTGGCTCGTCCCGTACACCTGGTGCACCGGAGACGACACATGATACGTGAGCGTGGACTTTGCCAGCACCCACTGCAATACCGTCTGCTTCCTGCCCGTCTGCGCAAGGGCCGGCAGCACGGCGACAAGAAGGTAGGCCGGCAGCCCGGCCGCCAGCAACACACCGAATTTCCTAGTCTTCATTTATGATTTCTTCTCCAGAACTTTAGATGGATGGGCCACGCGATGGCGACCATCGATGCACCGTAGGCGAGCGCCGTGACCGCGGCCACCGTACCGTGCTGGGCGGCAATGCCATGTGGCTTTTCTCCATTCTCTTCCTGGCGGAAAGCCATGGCACCAAAAATTGGCGTCAGGATCATTCCCGGTCCGTGAATAAACGCCAGCACCTCATGCACTCGTATCGCTCCGTGCTTCGGTGTCCCTGGAATCTTGGGCGCAAAGATCGCGAAGTATGCGGTCGAAAAGTAGAGCGCTGCCGTGGTGCTGCCCAGCGCGGCGTGCAGGTCCATGTTGGCCTGAGTCGGGCGCTTGAAGATCTGTCCGTTTTTACCCTTCACCTTGGCCATCGGCCCGGTGATGAGGTCCGCAACCATGGGCACGACGGTGATCAACCCCAGCCGCTGGTGGATCTTCAGCATCTTTGTGCGACGGTCCAACCGCGCCTGCAATCGAGGGTTCGATTGCGTCTGCTGGGGGGTGAATCCGAGGCTCTGCAGCGATAGATTCTCCGCCCCCGAAGCCGGTGGCGCCGCCGTAGGATCGTTGGGCAGTTCTTGCCCGCTCGCCGCTGCCAGGCTGAAATTCAACGTTTCTCGCCCGCTTGCCGTCACCGTCGCATTCGCCTTCTTGCTTAGGAACCCGTGAACAGTCACGCGCACGGTATAACTGCCAGGCGTAAGGCCGGTCAGGCTGTATTCACCCTTAGCGCCGGTCTCCGCCTGCGCGGATACGCCGCTTGCCGCGATTTCGGCAACCACCTTGGCCCCGGAGATTGCCTTGCCTGCGGCATCCTGAACCGTACCCGAGATTTTGGCGGTAGCCGCTTGGGCCAACAGCGAGCTCGGAACCAAGAGGAACGGAACCAAGAGGAAGAGGACAAGCACTACCCCTCGGTACGCGGAATTCCCCGTCTTCGAGCGCATTCCAGATTCTCCTTGAACATGTTGACCCGGTGGGGCTTCCATCCCGGTTTTGGATTCCTGGGGACTTGGATCGGTGAGCACCAACCGATGGCAGGTCACTCCAGCCAGGGTACGCGGGAGGACCACAAAACCCCAAGCATCTCCTCTCCGCCATCCAGCGGGCCTCCCGGCAAACCA
>JAJZNH010000362.1 GCA_021811745.1 Acidobacteriota bacterium | reverse complement strand
GCCGTCTTCATTCACAAACGTGACGCTCGACTTCTTCCCAAAGGGCGGATTCGTCAGCACCATGTCATACTCGCGCGATCCTCTGCCAAGCAGCGCATCACCAACTGAGATGGAATCTTCGCCGCCCATGCCGTGCAGAAACAAGTTCATGGCACACAGCCGCGCTGCACCATCCACAATCTCAGTCCCCGAGAGCGCCTTTTCTTTCAGGAACTTCTTGTCGTCTTTATCGAGCGTGTAGTTCTGGCTGATGAACTCATGCGCGGCCAGCAGGAAGCCGCCTGTCCCGCAGGCGGGGTCGTGGATCAACTCCCCGGGAGCGGGGCGCATCACGTCCACAATGGCCTGGATCAACGCGCGCGGCGTAAAGTACTGGCCTGCGCCGCCCTTCACGTCAGCGGCATTCTTTTCGAGCAGCCCTTCGTAGGCATCGCCTTTTACGTCCACGCCAAGCGTTGTCCATTGCTCACGGCCAATCAGGTCCGTCACCAGCCGCTTCAGCTTGGCGGGGTCCTGAACCTTGTTCTGCGCCTTGCGAAAGATCGTACCCAGCAGCCCTGACTTTTTGCCCAGCTCTACCAAGATGTGCCGGTAATGCGCGTCGAGCGGTTCGCCATCCAGGCGCTCCAGGCTCTGCCAGTCCAGATCGCCCGGAATGAGTGTGGCCTTGCCGGGCATCATCTTCTGGCGCTCGTCCGCCATCTTCAGGAAAAGCAGGAAGGTGAGCTGCTCGATGTAGTCCTGATAGGAAAGGCCGTCATCCCGCAGAATGTTGCAGTAGTTCCAAAGCTTTTGCACAATCGCGCTTGACGTCATTGCTTCCCTTTACTCCCAAGCTGAGGATCCACCCAGTGAACCTGAATCAAGCCAGGATTGAGGTGTTTAAAATCCTTATCTGTCGTGATTAAGGGCAACCCCGTGGTGAGCGCGGTTGCTGCAATCCAAATATCGTTCTTACCCATTATTCTGTCGCCACCAGACACATTGCGACAGGCCTCTTCAACACTCACGTAGGCATTTACGAGCTCTTGGGTGTCGATGTTGACGGTGACCAGATTATCTAGCGCGGAATCCAGAGCTTTCCGCTTCTGATCTCCCCAGTCAAGGCGATTTGCAAGAACCCGAAGCTCGCCGTGGGTGACGATCGATACGGTGTGCCGGTACATCGCTGACCTAAGGCCAAAGGCCTGATCGATCTGGTGCCCTAGCTCTTTGCCACGAATCAGGTTGAGCAGAGTGCTCGTGTCCAGGACATAGGATTGATTCAATGCCGGATATCTCCTAGCGCGGCCAGCAACTCCTCATCGCTCTCCTCGCCAGGCCAGGTACCAAAGAAAGCTGACACACCGGTCTTCAGGGTCTGCGTCTTCTTTATCGTGCTTGTCGCTATGCTTAATGCCCCCGGAACAAAGGAAAATGCAGTACGGCCTTCGGTGCTATCCAGCAATTCGTAGGCATCCAGACGTAGAAGCGATCCCGACGGCCGATAGATGGCTTTACCGAGCACAGTAATGTCACGACCAAAATAGCGCTGCAAAAGCGCGGGCTCTCCTTCCTGCAAGACACCTTTGACCTCTTCACCGCTATCCAGCTTCAGCGCAAACGAGCGAGTGCTGTGTCGGATCATCTCGAGCGTACCCACCACCCGAACCTGGCGCGGCGGCGGGGTCAAAGCACTCAGCCTCTGCGCGTGCTCGACAACTCTTATATCAAGCGACGCCGGCACAATGGTCCCATCCGACGGGACGCTGGGCATATGAATACCCAAGACGCCATGTGAGAAAAACCCTTTCCAGCTGCTGAAACGCCGCAGAAGGGACTTGTCGTAAAGATCGCTGCCGGTTTCCTCCCGCCGGACTGCCTGCCCTGCCCTGCCAATCAGTTGCAAGGCGGTTTCTTCTGGGTTGGCAACGCGCGGCCACAGAGTCTTCTGCTCAAAGATTTCGGGCGCCGCCTCCCCGAGCATGGGAGCCTTAACGTGGAGAACCGATCTCCCTTGCTGGCCCTCAAAACCGGTGGTGCGAATGTCCGAGGCCCTTTCCAGCCATGCCGGCAGCGCTCCGGCATGAGAACTGGCGCCCTCGATGGCCATGCGGACGCAGGGACGCGCAGTGTCATTCAAATGGCGCAAAAGCGCAGAACTGATGGAGATCGGGACATCTGCTCCGAACGGCGCCTCGGTCTCCAGCGCAATCTCTTGTTCGATGTAGTTCAGCGGTCTGCCCTCCGAGACACCATCATGGCATATTCCCGAGTTGGATGCCCATCCCCGTGCATCACACGGTTACTGTGTGCTTTTCTCGCGGGCGGCGCCTGGCCTTGGCGGTAGCGGAACGACGGTCGGCGCGCATGCGCTCCAGCAGGAGGGATGCTGGTTCGTCGGCAGGGTCTTGGGGGACGAGTTTCCCTGAGAAGGCCGACTCCAGAATGGCATTGCGCAACTGACTACTCCTTGAATCAGTGACTTCGCCGGAGAGGGTCAGACGATTAATAGCTCCGACGAGTCGTTCCAATTCTCCTACGATACGTCTCTGCTCCTGAAGCGGTGGGAGCGGAACGGGTAGATCTCGACAGATTTCCAGGGTGAGGTTGAACTGACCAGCTGTAGCCTTGGCTCGCCCTTGAGCCCATCGGATCGTATATTCGCTCATGAGGCAGGCAGCGAAATACGAGTTCAAAAGTCCGCAGATTGGGCGGAAAACAGCAATAGCTTGATTGATGTTCCATTCAGCAAAATCGTCCGGCACCACAGACACCTTACCAAGTGGTGGGCCCACTATATTCATTAGGACGTCGCCTGGAAACACTCGAGATCGAGCGAGTTCCGACCGATGAGTATCGAACTCGACGAAGGTAGGATTGATCGCGAAGTCTAAGCGTCCAGTTTTCGTCAGGTTGTATACCTTAATAAACGGTATGTCGCCATGTCCGTGAAACAACCTGCCCGCCGACGGCGTCGTTCCCTTCGTAATAAAGTCACAGATTTGTTCGGCTCTGGTCCAGCACCATCCTTCTGGCAGGACGGGCAATCCGGTGGTGTCTGGAGCGGATGGTTCTTTGTACTTCTGCTTCCAGCGATCGTCCTTTGGGGGCTTGCCGGAGGCGATCATCTTTGCCAGCGTGTCGGCCTCCCAGCGGGCGCGGCGCTCGCGCAGAATGCGTTCGAGAAGCTCGTCGGCAGGCTCGTAATCGCGGCCTTCCTTGCGGGCGAGTTCGGCTTCCGTGGGAACCAGTTGCCCTTCGCATGCAGCCTTCAGCACCGACGCGCGATACCGTTTCAGATTCGTCTGCACCCGCTTCAGCGCAGCCGTCGCAGCATCCAGCCGTGAAAACTGCTTCTCGATTTCGGCGACAATGCGAGTTTGTTCTTTTAGTGGTGGAAGGACGAAGTTAGTCTCCAGTAGCTGCTTCTTCGTAACGCCGCTGATCGTGGTTCCCCTGCCAATTTGCTTGAACGTTTGAACGGCGGTGCTCATGTAGTGCAGCACATATTTCCGGTCGAAAAACCTGTCGTCAACAAGCAGCGCTTGGTGATCTTGACTAAAACAGAGTGGAACATCATTGATCGCCACCTTGCCCAGACCGACACGTGTCACGACGATGACAGAACCTGCTGGCACCAAATTCGTAGCAGATGAGCTGACCGCCTCCTCTGAGATGAATCGACTGATTGAAAGATTGTGGGCCTCATCAATGTCGGCGCTTGAAATCCAAGGCACCAATCCCTGCCAAAACTCGGCGACACCGGTCGAGGGAGTGCCTCCGCCGACCGTATCAAATAAATCTCCCACCCTGCTCAACAACCAGCTACTCGGCAATTCACTCATGCTGCCAACACCTCATTCAGCTCATGCAGCAGCGGGAAGAACTTGTCTCCGAAAACCTGCTGCGCCTTGCCCAATCCGCCCCACTGAATAAACGGATCCAGGTCAAAATCATCCACATCCACGGCTAGGCTTGCCGCAATGTGATCGCGGATGGCCTCCAGCCATCGCAGTTGATCGGCAGTGAAGTCGACGCCGGCGCCATGCTGTTGCTGCAGCCACGTGGAGAAGCGTTTGTCCACCTCGGACCGGCGCGGCATCAGCTCTCCCTTCTGCTTCAGCGCAAAGCGGACAAGATTCACCAGGTCCGCCGCGACCTCGGTCTTGCGGCCGTGCACATGTGATCCATCGAGGCACTGATAAGCATGCCATAGCTGGTCGGGGGTGGCGCGCGGGCTGCCGTCCATCGGCTTTTCCAGCACGCTGGCCAGCGCCTTCACCTGCTTGAGCGAGAGTCCAGCGGCGTAGGGCTTGCTGTAGAGAATCTGTAGCACTTCAATTTCATCCTTATGCTGCTGAAGGAACTGCTCGAACGACTGGACGAGGCGGAGGGCGCGCTCCTGCGCTGCCTCTGCGGGGCCCGCTTCGAGCAGTTGATCCTGGTTCACCGTGTCGATGATTTGCTCGTACGATTTTTTCACGGACAGGATAAGGTTGCGGAGGCCGGGATTTGTGGAAAGCGGTTTGGCAGCCTGCTGCAGCAATTCCTTCCGCGCCTGCGAAATCTGCTCGTCGGTTGGCTCATTTGTGTCGTGCTTTGCACGGGCCACTTCCATATGCCGGTCCGGGTCTAGTGCCGTCACAATGTCTACGGCAATGGCCGAAAGCGGCTGTCCTTGGGCCGCTTCCGTCAGCGCGGTGCGATCGTTCGGCGTAAGCCTCTGGTCGAGCCGTGCCAGCCGGGAGGCGATGGAGCTGAGCACGTCCGGCTCGCGATTGCCGAAGGTGACCAGCTCAAACAGCTTGTCGAGCGAGAAGTTCTTCTTGCGATCGAGCGGCTGCGTGTCCTGCATCTTTTCAGGCTCCAGGCCCACCGCATCGATGATGACGAAGTGATCCTTGGCTGCTCCGTCGGGTGTTACGCTCTTCAACTCCGTAGGGGTGACGGTGCGCGCGCCGCGGCCTTTCATCTGCTCGAACATGGTGCGGCTCTTGACCGCCCGCATGAACATGACGATCTCAAGCGGCTTGATATCCGTGCCGGTGGCGATCATGTCCACCGTGACGGCAATGCGGGGATTGTAGCCGGTACGGAATTCGCTCAGGAGGTCTTCCGGCTTGAGGCCGTTCGACTTCCACTCATCGACTTCATACTCGTTGCCATCCTTATCTTTCTTTTTCACCTTTACCTTGGCCGCGCCGGTTCGGTAGGTGATCTTCTGCGCAAAGTCGTTGCCCTTGCCGAATTCTTCGCGCAGGATCTGCACAATGTCGTCGGCATGGCTGTCGTCTTTGGCGAAGATGAGCGTCTTCGGCACTTCGGTGCGGCCCGGAAAGATATCGGTAAAGAGCCGGTCGCGGAAAGTGCGGGCGATGGTGCGGATCTGGTCTGGAACCACGACTCTACGGTCAAGTTCGTCGGAGTCGTAGGGGATATCCTGGTCGGCCATCTCCCAGCGCACTTTACGGGTTTCGCGGTCGCGGTAGTCCACCTGGTAGCCCGCATTGATGACGTTGCCGTGCTCTGAGATGAGCGTGCGAATCTTGTAGAGGTCAAAGTCGACGTTCACGCCATCGGCCACGGCTTTCTCATAGGGGTATTCCGTGACGAGGTTCTGATGGAAGAACCCCATGGTCTGCTTGGAGGGTGTCGCCGTCAGCCCGATCAGCGAAGCGTCGAAGTATTCCAGCACCTGCCGCCACTGGTTATAGATGGAGCGATGGCACTCGTCCGTCACGATGATGTCAAAGGTATCGATCGGAATGGCGGGGTTGTAGCCGATGGGTTCCGGTTGTCGTTGCAGCATTTCTAGCGATGAGCTGGAGAGCTCATCCAGTTCTGGTTCCAGATCCTCACCCTTGAGCATGGAAAACAGCCGTTGGATGGTCGATATGCAGACCTTGGCAACCGGATCGACGCGGCTGGATTGCATGTGCTGCACGTTATAAAGCTCGGTGAAGATGCGCCCGTCGTCGGGAGTGCGGAAGGCCTGAAATTCCTTCAGCGCCTGGCGACCAAGATTGCCGCGATCGACGAGGAACAGCACTCTTTGCGCTCCGGCGAACTTGATGAGCCGGTAAAGAAAATTGCAGGCGGTGTAGGTTTTGCCCGCGCCCGTTGCCATCTGGATCAGCGCGCGGCGGCGTCCCAGTCGGAGAGAGTCTTCGAGCGCGTAGATGGCCTTGGCCTGGGCGGGACGAAGACCATCCTCAATGAGAACTGGCATCTGCTGGAGTCTCGCCTTTGGCATGGCTCCAGGCGAGATCAGCTCATCCGACAGCCAGCGCGCAAGAATCTCCGGTGTATGGAAGCAGAACACGGGGCGACTTGTGGGATCTGGTTCCAGCAGATTGGTGAAGCGCGTTTCGATCCCGGTGGACTGGTAACAGAAGGGGAGCGGACGGATGGGCGCAGGCAGGGCTTCTGGGATGCCTTCACTGTACTTCTTGGTCTGGAGTTCTACACCTGTGAGGGTGGAACCCTCTTTCTTGGCCTCGACCACTCCGGCCGCCTGACCATCGACGAAGAGTAGATAGTCAGCCTCCCCATAGCCGTGCCCAAGAGAAAACTCGCGAATGGCAACGCCGCGTGCCGCATCAATGTTGGCGTCGGCGCGGTCCTGGATTGCCCATCCTGCCTGCCGCAGGAGCGCGTCGATGGTTTCCCGGGCTATTTCTTCGGGTGTCATGAGCCACGAAAATTGTAACTGCTTGGCTTGGATAAGCAGTATCTATTTAATCTTGCTAACGCCACCGCCGTAGTGATGTCGTAATTATTCCCGATGCAGTCGCCGCAAGCATCGTACGCCCGGGACTTTCTCAGTCTGCCGCATCAGGGCATCAGATCCAATGGCTCGGGAGGACGGCCAACCGTCTCCAAGAGATCTACCAATTGCCCTTCGGTGTGATTGGGAACATGTAATTTGGCGCGATTTTGGCAGTGGACGCTAAGCATCCCTGCCTCCGCCGAGGAAAAATGAGAATGATCCTTAAAAAGTTCCCGAATTCCGTAATCGATACACACGAATTCGGCTTGAAATATGGCCTCGCATCAGGCATTCTTCGCCATTGGCGGATAAATTCGCTCCTCACCGCGAAGAGCTCGCGGATCAGCGCCGCCCCGACCAATCGACCGCAGCGATCGAGTCCTTGAAGCTGTGGAGCCGGACTGATGCGCTCGAAATGGCGGCGGGCCCTCAGGCGGAGATCACACCAGCGCAGCAAGCTTTGCTGCGGTCTCCGCGGCGGTCGTAATTTGATCCAGATTGTTGGCAATATCGCCCAAGTTTTTCACGGCATCGTTTATCGCC
>JAJZNH010000526.1 GCA_021811745.1 Acidobacteriota bacterium | reverse complement strand
GGCGGTAGCGCTTGCGCCATGCATCCGGCTCGTTGCCGAGCTGAAAAGCGATGAGGCGCGGGCCCAGGATGCGCTGGGCGTAAGATGCTTCTTCAGCCGCGCGCTCGATGGGGCCGCGGGCGAGATTGAGGCCATAGAGACAACGCCAGTTGGTGGCGTCGAGAAAGGCGCGCAGATTGCGCAGACTCTTCGGCGTAATGGGCGTATCGGTGTCGACATTCTTGCTTGTGTCGGGGCCGACGGCGTCGAATGGTGGCGGCCCGGACGGCTCTTTGGTTGTGAATGCAGTGTATTCACTGGTTCCGCCGCCGAGGCGCAGCACGCCCTCGCGGCCTAGCTCGCGGAAGAGCGCGATCAGAGCCTTATTGCTCGCCGCGAAGAATGCGGGATTGGCCAATTGCGCCGATTCGTAGCTCAAGCCCGTGAAGTCCATCGGTACGGTGGTCAGCCTCTTTGCCTCATCCACCGTGAGCGTCGCCTGCAAGACAGGCGAGTTGCCGGCTGAGTTGCTTTGCCCGCGAAGCAGGCGAGGCGCAAAGCAGGAGGTTGCGGCTGCTGCCGCCGCGTTTCCTATAAATGCACGCCGATTCATCGTTGCACCACCTCAACTACGCTTACTTTTCCCGGCGCTGTCAGCGGCACCTCCGCATTCACTGCTGAGGGCCTGCCATCGACGCGCACCGAGGCGATGCTGCTCGCGTCAACGGGCAGATGCAACACGAATGCGCGTGTTGCGCCATGCGGATCAATCGTAATGCGCCAGTCTTTTATGTTCAAATGCTCAACGCGCACGCTGACTTCGCCGCCGGTCGTCACCGGCGCATTTTGAAGGACCAGCGATTTCCCCTCCGGAACCCAGCTTGCCGGCAATCCGGCCAGCAGATGCAGCTTGCCTCCGCGGTCATTCAGCAGCATATCGCGCAGAAACAGGACGAGGTTGGCGTTGGCCCAGGCCTCGGGCATGTCGCCCGTGCCCTGCATGTCCTTGCGCTTGCTGTGCGGAGTATTGCAGGCGCGCGGCAGGGTTACATCCACCAGGATCTCTTCCTTCCAGACCTTGGTCGTGTAGCTGTGGTTGAGGGCCGCGACGAACATGTTTACGGCCTTTTGCTTTTCGCCGCGCAACAGGTAGGTTTCCGCCATGTTCATCGATTCGCCCGCCCAGACGCCGGCCAGTCCCGCCCATGCCACATTGGTCGGCAAACGCTGTTTTTCCTCGCCCTCCATGCGATCGATGAGCCCGGTCACGAGCGGATCATTAGGCGAGTAGAGATGTGTGGGATACACAGCCAGAAAGGTTTGCGAATACGCTCCCTGCGGATAGGTCGGCATTGCGGGCAGATAGTGCGGCATGGTGGTTTCGAGCGCGACGGCCCGGCGCACGCTTTCGTGAATGGCGGCCGTATATGCCGCGTATTCGCGATCGAGCCAGGCCTCATCGCCGGTGTGACCCAGAACCTTGGCGGCGTCACTGGTAACTCGCTCGGCATACGCGGCCATGAAGTTATGCGCGAAGGAGTGGCCTTCCGGAAGCCCCGAATCTCCGTAGCTCCACGGCAGCAGGCCATACCAGTAAGTCTTCTCGCCGGGCTGCAGCGGAGGATTCGGCTCTGGCCGGCATCGAGACGAGATCATCCGCTTGATCGGCTGCGCTCCCGGCGGGATTCCCGTTACGTCTTCGAGCGTTGTCTCTTCGCGGTGATCGCGAATCCACCGGGACGCTCGCACCATGAAGGGATACGCCTGCGCGAGCCACTGCTTGTCGCGAGAGAACAGGTAGTATTCCCACACCGCTCCCACATTGCCACCGGCATTGTCCCAGGCAGGCCAGCCGCTTACGGGCGGCCCATCCCATTCGCCGTCGTCGTTGATGATGTGAAGGGCATGTTCAACGCTCTGCCGCGCCGGATCGAGAAACCCAGCCACTTCCATCGCGCGCGCCTGGAAGTACTCGCCGCGGCCCCAGTACTGGCGATAAACCGCAGGTCCGTCGAGCGTCCACAGGTCACCGCGCGCATCATATTCGGAGAGGATGAGTACATACGCGATTGACGAGTAATAGAAGTCGCTCAACTGGCGCTGCGGAAAGTCGATCGTGGTTGCGCGCGCCCACAGGCCGTTCCATTGCGCCACGGCCTTGTTCAGCAGCATGTCTCCGCTTGCATGCGACAGTGCCGCATTCCGCGCGGCCGGCCACTCGTAGGGCAGTTCGATCCAGAGCGTCTTCACGCTGCGGGCGGGAACGCTGACATGCAGGACCAGCGCGAGCCCATTGGCTTCAGTGGTTACCGTGGCGCCGTCTGTTTCTGTTACCAGCGCGACATCCTCGCCGGCACGCGTGATGAGCGAGTGGCCTGCGGCGTGGCCTGGAAGATTGCGCTGTCTACCGCTGAGCTTGAGCGCTGCATCGGCCGCGACCGCGCCGGTGTTGCGGAAGGTGAGCCGCAACATGTCCATGCCCCGTGCGCCGGAGTTCCGGTTAGGCAGCTCTCCCGGCTTTGCATCGGGATCCACGGAGAACGCCAGTTCCTCTAGCGTCATTGCACCGCTATGCAGCGTCGAAACCACAAAAGGATAGCGACCGCGATAGAGTTCCTGGCTGCTTACGGCGAGCGGCTGCGCGCCGGCGAATGCCTCGATGGCCAGCTCGCCGTCCATCTGGGCGCTGAAGCCGATCGGCGAGTCGAGCGGCCTGCGCTTCAGGCTCCATTGCGACCACTTGAGGTCGCCCTGCTTGTCCACGATGGTCTTGTGGCTGCCCATGGGCAGTCCGATCAGACTTTGCGCGTCGGTATTCGACCAGCGGTGGTCGATGGTGACCTGCGCTGACGCCGTGATGGCGAAGCCGAGCAGCGCCAAATAGACAAGACCAGGCCTTTTCCAGCTCACAAAACACTCCTCCCTCTCCAGGAAATCCCGAAAGGCAAGTGTACATATAATTTTCATTTACAGGCAATTTCTTTCAACATCTTTGATGCCGAAAATTTTCGCTGATCTGCGCCGGGCTCCGATCCTTCCGCATTATCGCGGTCCGAGGTATTGTGCCGGTGTCAGGGGAGATGACTGCGATGCCGGTCAGAAGCCGATGCTTGCGCCGCCATCGACGGCCAGAATGACTCCGTTGATGAACGCGGCGGCGGGACTGCAGAGGTAGACCGCGCACCAGCCAATATCGGCCGGCGTCCCAAACCGCTGCATCGGAGTGCGCCCGAGGATCTTTTTCTTCCGTTCGGGATCGCCAGCAAGGGCCTGTTCGAGCATCGGGGTTTCAATCCATCCGGGCGCAATTGCATTCACGCGAATGTTGTCCGGCGCAAGCTCGGTGGCCAGCGAGCGCGTCATGCCGACGTACGCCGATTTTGCGGCGGAGTAAGCGACCGTGAGTGGCATGCCGATTAGCGACGTCATGGAGGCGACAAAGAGCACGCTGCCGCCGCCGGCTTCTTTCATATACGGAACGGCTGCGCGCGTCATGGCGAATGCGCCCTCGACATGTGTCCCAAGGACGTTGCGAAAGTCTTCGGTGCCTGTGTCCGTGAGCGCCCGCTTTAGATGCGCGCCGGCATTGTTCACCAGAATCGTGGGCGGTCCGTGTTTCTCCCTGATTTCGGTGAGAACCAAGTTCGCGCTTTCTGTTCGGGTTACGTCATGTTCGATGCCTGCGGCATTCGGGCCAAGCCGGGCAACGGCGCGTTCGAGAATTTCCGTGCGCCTGCCCGTGATGACCACGCGCGCGCCGGCAGCGATGAAACACTCAGCCATGGCAAAACCCAGGCCGGTTCCTCCGCCGGTGATGAGCGCTACTTTGCCATCAAGAGAAAATGCTTTGCCTGCGTCAGGCGCCGAACTATGCACGGCATCCCTCCGTGAGCGAGGGAGTGTCCTGGTGCTTGTACATGATGAAATACTCGCGGTGGCCAATCTGCTCCGGCTTGGTCATAGTGCCGCCTGCCACGCTGCGGACCAGTTCCGCCAGCGCCGTGCCGGCTCCGTCCATGGTCATCGATCCGTCGAGTACGCGCCCGGCGTTAAAGTCGATGTCCTGTTCCATGTTGCGGAACGTCTTCCCGTTTCCGGTGATCTTGATAAGTGGCGCAATGGGCGACCCAATCACGCTGCCCCGGCCGGTAACGAAGAGAATGATCTGCGCGCCGGTGGAGATCAGGTCCATAATCCCCTCGGTATCGTTCGGATTGGTATAGCCGAACTGCATGAAGCTTTGATCGGGGACGGAGTCGAGCAGCCAGAGTCCCGGGTGCGGCGGTGTTTCGGCAACGCGAATTACGCCTTCGATGGGGCGCGAGCCGCTCTTGGCGAAGGCGCCCATGCTCTTTTCTTCAATCGTCGTGAGGCCGCCGGCAAAGTTACCGGGAGCAATTGAGTATTGACGGACCGAGCGGCAGTAGTGCTCCGCCTTGTCGTAAGTGTGGCGCAGCGCTTGTTGCGCTTCGGGGGTTTTGCCGCGGCGGGCGAGCACATCGCGCAACCCGATCATCTCCACGGTTTCCTCAAAGATCGCCGATCCACCAAGATCGACCAGCAGGTCGAAGAAGCGTCCCACCACCGGGTTCCCAGCCAGGCCTGAGGTGCCGTCGGAGCCGCCGCATTCGCAGCCTACCATCAGGTCACGCCAATCCATCGGCACGCGCGGAGCGGACTCCACGTCCCGGCGCAGCGCGGCAAGCAACTGCTTGCCGTACTCGATGCTTGAGCGAGTTCCGCCGTGTTCCTGAATGAAGAAGGAGTGGGCCGGCCTCCCTGACGCGCGCACGACATCCGCAATGCGCGCCGGCTGCGTGTATTCGCAGCCCAGGCCCACCGCGAGCACACCGCCCACGTTGGGATGACGCGCCAGTGCGAGCAGCAGACGGATGGCGTAGGCGTTGTCGTAACAGCCGGGAAATCCGATAACATGGGTGCCGGCTTCGCCGCGGGCAATTTCCTGAGCAACGAATTCCGCGCATTGCACTGTATAGACGACCAGCAACAGATTGCGGATGCCTTTGCGGCCGTCCGGGCGCAGATAGCCTTCCCAGGCCGCATTGCGGAGCGTTGCGGATTCATCAGACATAGGGCATCTCCTCGCGCGCTCCTGTTTCCAGGTTGAGGTGGGAGGAGCCGTCGTCGTAGAAACTGCGGCAGTTGTGCAGATGAACCCACGCGCCGGGCGCAATGGATTGCGTAGCTTCGCCGATGGGCACGCCATACTTCACCACCGGTGCTCCCTTTTCCATCGCCCGCAAGGCAACTTTATGCCCTATCCTGACGGGCTGAGCCAGGTGGATCGCCTGCTGTTCCGCCTCTCCGCGAATTGTCACGGAGCCGGGCTCGGCATCCTCGAGCAGGGTTGCGACATTATCCAGCAAACTGATCTGGAAACACTCGGCCATAGCCTCTCTCTGTCCACCGGCTTAATTGATTCGCGGCTTCCTGGGCAGAATCCAAAGTCATAGCCCCGGAAGCGCATAAGAATAATGTACAAAATCAATCACGATGCAGGCTGCCAACTTCAGGCTGGCGGGAATCACAGCGATGTGCAAACTAATTCCGTTGAGCACGCATCCCGATGAGGGAAGGAAAGAGCCGCTACAGGTGATTGATGAGTGAGGCAATGCACGCCGCGCCGAAGCCATTGTCAATATTGACGACACAGACATTGGGTGTGCAGGTGTTCAGCATGCCGAGCAGCGCGGCCACGCCGCCGAGCGAGGCGCCATAGCCTACGCTGGTGGGAACAGCCAGCACCGGCGCGTGCACCAACCCGCCGACCACAGTCGGCAGTGCGCCTTCCATGCCCGCGCACACAATCAGCACACGTGCGGATTGCAGCGATTCCTTTTGCGCCAGCAGGCGATGAATGCCGGCTACACCTACATCGGCGATCAACTCGACGGTGTTACCCATCAGCTGTGCCGTTACGGCGGCCTCTTCAGCCACCGGCAGATCGCTGGTGCCTGCGCAGACCACCGCGATGGTTCCTTTGCCCGGCGGCGTAGGCGCCTGGGCGAGCGTAATAGCGCGGGCTGCTGCATGGAACTCGGCACGCGGCACGACGGCGCGGACCGCCTCCACCATTTCGGGCGTGACGCGGGTGGCTAGCACGTTGCCTCCGGCGTTGGCCATGCGAACAAAGATATCCGCCACCTGCTGTGTGGCCTTGCCTGCCGCAAAGATCACTTCGGGCATGCCGGTGCGCAGGGCGCGATGATGGTCGAGTTTGGCAAAGCCCAGGTCCTCGAAGGGCATCCCGCGCAGGCGTTCGAGCGCATGATCAACGCTGGTGCTGCCCTCACGCACTTCATTGAGCAGTGTTTCAATCTGAGCGCGATTCATCAGCGCACCTCCTTGTTCATTGCGTAGGTCTGCATTGCTTCCTGCATCACCCGCTTGAGCGGGACATCGTGTTGCTCCGCGAGTTTGCGGCAATCCTCATACTCCGGAGAAGCATTGGCCACTTCACCGGAGGGCCAGCGCGCGATCTTCATCCTCACCGGTCCCCATTGCGTCTTGACTTCAGCAAACCCGCGGGCCAGCGCCAGCTTATTTTCTATCCGCCAGTGCAGTCCGATCGTCGTGGTCTCGCGAAATACAAGGTCACGCAGCGCCGGCACCAGATCGGGGCGGCAGAGCACGGTCATTTGGACGCCGGTGCGGCCTTTCTTCATTTGCACCGCGGCGCGATATACATCCCATGCGCCGGCCTGGAGCAGCAACTCGCTGACGTAGGCGAGCAACTGCGGGCTGGAGTCATCGATGACCGCCTCAATCACCGCAATCGGCTCGACGGCGGCATCCGCTGCATCATCTTCGCCCACCAGCAGGCGCAGCAGGTTGGGCTGGCCCGGAGTATCGCGCTCGCCCGCTCCGTAGCCCGACGTCTTGACGCGCATGGCTGGCAGTGGCGCATAGCGCACATCGAGCATGCGCAGAATTGCCGCGCCCGTCGGGGTCACGCGCTCCAGCGGCGGGCCGGCCGCGTAGACCGGCGCATCGCCCAGCAGTGCCAGCGTGGCCGGTGCGGGCACGGGCAGCGTTCCATGCTGGCACTTTACGGTTCCGCTTCCCACATTCAGAGGAGAGGCAAGCCAGCGATCGACGCGGAGCGCCTCGCACCCGGCCGCCGCGCACACGATATCGATGATGGTGTCTACCGCGCCCACCTCGTGGAAGTGCACCTTCTCAATCGGAATGGAATGGATGCCAGCTTCAGCCTCGCCCAGCAGTCGGAAGGCGCGGCTGGAGCGCTCTTTGACAGTCTCGGCGAGCGGCGCCGACTCGATGATTTTGAGGATCGCGGAAAGGGAGCGGTGC
>JAJZNH010000779.1:1602-7328 GCA_021811745.1 Acidobacteriota bacterium | reverse complement strand
GCCCGCCAGGATCGTGCCCGCATAGGCATAGAGCTTCACGTCGTTCTTGTGCATCAGGCGCAGGACGAACCCGTACGCCGCCAGCAGCCACGCCCAGAAGAGCAGCGAGCCTTCCTGCCCGCTCCACAGCGCCGCGAACTTATAGGCGGCAGGCAGAGCGCGGTTGGAGTGCTCCATGATGTAGGTGATGGAGAAGTCGTTGGTGAAGACCGAGTAGACCAGCGCAAATGCCGCTGCGGTGACCGCCACAAATCCGGCAATGCCGGCCCGGCGGGCGGTATCGGCCAGCCGTTCGGGCGAAATCCGGGCGGAAATCCGGCCCAGCAGAATCTGCAACCGGTTAGGCCGCACCGCCAACGCTGGCCCCGAGGCAATGCAGGAAAGTGCAACCGTGCCCGCGAGAAGGTTATAGGCCGCGAGCGCCAACGCAATTAAGAGGGCAAAACTGCCAAACGCTGCCATGAGATCTCCATGTAGATTTTCTCACGCACGCGGGGAAAGGACCGTGCGGGCCTCTACCTTCGGAATGATTGTCAAGCCGGCAGGCCAGCCAGCATGTGATTCATGTCACTTCAAAATCGAGCACTCAACCGGTGCAGGCGCCGCGATGTGACGAGAATCAATGGAAATATAGACGGAATAGGGAACAAATCGCTTCCTTATGCCGTCCGCCGCATGCCGTCCCCCGCGCTCACCCGAAGAGGAACTCCTTCTCGCGCAACTCCTTGATGGCGTCCCTCAGCTTGGCTGCTCTTTCAAACTCGAACTTCCTGGCGGCCTCCCGCATCTCCGCCTCCAGCCGGGAGATGTAGGCGTCGAGCTGCTCCTGACTGGTAAAGTCCGGAATCCCCTCGGCTTCCTCTTCCATGACGTCGCCGTACTCCGTCTTCAGGATGTTGGCCAGGCCCATTTCGATCTTGCTGATGATCGACTGCGGGACGATCCCGTTCTCCTCGTTATAGGCGCGCTGAATCTCCCGCCGGCGGCTGGTCTCGTCGATTGCGCGCCGCATGGAATCCGTCATCCGATCGGCATACAGAATCGCCCTCCCCTCCAAATGCCGCGCCGCCCGGCCCATGGTCTGGATCAGCGACCCCGCCGACCGCAAAAATCCTTCCTTATCGGCATCGAGAATCGCCACCAGCGAAACCTCGGGCAGGTCCAGCCCCTCACGCAGCAGGTTGATGCCGATGAGCACGTCGAACTCGCCCTTGCGCAGACCGGACAGCAGTTTGACGCGCTCCAGGGTCTCGATTTCCGAGTGCATGTAGCGGCAGCGTACGCCCACCTCGGTGTAATAGCCAGCCAGGTCTTCGGCCATCCGTTTGGTCAGCGTTGTCACCAGCACTCGCTCGTTCCGCTTGGCCCGGTCGCGAATTTCCGCTAACAGGTCGTCGATCTGCCCCTTTACGGGCCGAATCTCAACCTCTGGATCAACTAATCCGGTGGGTCGGATCACCTGCTCGACGACCACTCCCGCCGATCGCGTCAGCTCGTACGGCCCCGGCGTAGCCGACACATAGATGGCTTGGCTCACCCGGTTCTCAAACTCGTCGAACTTCAGCGGGCGGTTGTCCATCGCCGAAGGCAGGCGGAACCCGTAGTCCACGAGCGTCTGTTTGCGGCTGCGGTCGCCGTGCCACATTCCGTGAACCTGCGGAATGGTGGCGTGGCTCTCGTCGATGAAGAGGATGTAGTCGCGCGGGAAGTAGTCAAGCAGGGTGGGCGGGGCCTCGCCGGGCAGGCGGCCGGAGAAATGCCGCGAGTAGTTCTCGATGCCGTGGCAGTAGCCCATCGACTTGATCATTTCCAGGTCGAACCGGGTGCGCTGATGGACCCGCTGCGCCTCCACCATGCGGCCCTCGGCCTCGAGCTGCGCCACCCACTCGTTCAGCTCCTTCACAATCGAGTCGATAGCCTCGGCCTTGCGCTCCGGCTGGACCACATAATGGCTCTTGGGATAAATCGGCAGCCGCGAATATTTCTGCTTCACCGTGCCGAACAGGGGATCGATCTGCGAGAGCGATTCAATCTCGTCGCCGAACAGCTCGATGCGGAACGCCGACTCGTCGTAAGTTGGAAACACCTCGATAATGTCTCCCCGCACTCGAAATGTGCCGCGGCGGAAGTCGGTGTCGTTGCGCTCGTACAGGATCTCCACCAGCCGCCGCGTAATGTCCTTGCGGCTGATGCGCTGGCCCTTCTCGAGCAGCAGCAGCATGCCGTAATAAGCCTCTGGCGAGCCCAGGCCGTAGATGCAGCTTACCGAGCTGACGATGATGGCGTCGCGGCGCTCGAACAGCGACCGGGTGGCCGACAGCCGCAGCTTGTCCAGCTCCTCGTTGATGGTGGCTTCCTTCTCGATGTAGAGGTCCCCGGCCGGGATGTAGGCTTCGGGCTGGTAGTAGTCGTAATAGCTGACGAAGTACTCGACGGCATTCGAAGGGAAGAACTGCTTGAACTCGTGGAAGAGCTGGGCGGCCAGCGTCTTGTTGTGGGCGAGGATGAGCGCCGGCCGGTTGGACTGCTCAATGACCTTGGCCATGGTGAAAGTCTTACCGGAGCCTGTGACCCCTAGCAGGACCTGGTGCTTTTCGCCGCCAGCCAGGCCTCGAACCAGCTCGTCGATGGCCCGCGGCTGATCGCCCCTGGGCTTATAGCTGGTGACCAACTGAAAATCCATGCTTTCGATTATAGGCGACAGGCGAATATTCGGCGAATTACCGGCCGGAATACCTGCGCCATTCTGGGCTGCCAAAAAATGGAGCCCCTGGCGACACTCTTGTCCAAGACAGGATTTATGCGCGGAATATCTTCTGTGGTGTATGCGAAGGCCAATATCCATGCACCTTCGAGGTCATTTTGACGAAGGCTCCAACTTTCCGTTTTTGGACGCCTTTTTGGTTCCGGCTAGCCGGGTTAGGGTGTGCGGATTTCAAGTCCACGCAGCCGGTTGGTCTGGATCAGGCCGGAGTTGACCGTGGCCGGCGCAGGATGCGGCATGCAATGGCTGCGCCTGGGAATCGGCGAAAGATAGGCGCGCGTCACGTGCAGCCGCTCCATGATCACGTAGCGTGTACGCAGGCCGGCGATGGTGGCCGGCAGTTGAGCCGGAACCTGCGTCCGGTCCACGTAAATCACCAGCGCCGCCTGCGTGGGATCGTCGAGGCTTTGCCCCACCCCCACGCCAAAGAACGCCGGGTTTTGCGCCATCAGCGAAGAAGCGATCTGTTGCTGAGTTCCGATGGCCTGGCGCAAGACCGCATCCGGCAGGGGCGGCCGCACGCCAGCCGCCAGAAGCGATTGCGCCGCCGTTCCTGTGGCCACCGCCTGCGCACTAGCCGGAATCACCTCCGTACGCACGCCGTGGATCGTCGCCGGAACCGTGGCGTTCATCCTGGGGTCGACGTAGACAATCACGGCCCCTTCCCCGCCCTGGTCGCTGCTCTTGCCGGTGGCTACGCCCAGAATCCCGGTCCTGGAATCCACCAGCGCCCGAGCCTCCATCATCGCCTGCTCCGTGCGGTCCATCTCCGCCCCGGTCAGGGTGCGCGCCTGCGCTGCCGTCGCCGTTCCGTTGCCGTAGTTCAGGCAGCTCACCGCGTGATCCGCGGTGCCTACGAATGTAAACGAATTTCCGTGGGCAAAGGGCTGCGCGCTCAACTCGCTTAACACCTCGCCCACCGGATTGGCTACACCTTCGCCCACACCCGAGGAAGTCTGCCCGCCCGCAAAAAACAGCCCCACCGGCTCCGCGGTCGCGGTATCCACCACCAGCGAGCCCGAGTCCCCGGCATCGCTGAACTGGTTGCCCTCGATGCCGACCTGGTTGGTATAGGTCTTGGTGGAATACGGGGTCGTCTCCGCGCAGTTGGTGAAGTAGTCCACCTTCACAGTCAGCGGAAATGCCAGGATGTTGGCGCAGGTCAACCCGGTGGTGCGCCCACTCTTGGCCACCGTCATGCCGACCGCCGCCGCTTCACCTTTGCCACCTGTGGAGGAAATGCCTGGAGGCGCCGCGGCCAGCGTGCTGCCTTGCAGCGATCCCAGTTCCAGAATGGCCCCGCTGGAATTCACCGCGCCAGGATTCACCTGCGCGATGGCCGCATCCACATCCGTAGTCACACCCGCGGGCGGCTTGATGGGGACAAAACCCGACAGCGTGCCCACCGCCGTCACCGCGCCGCCCGGATACGGCGTGCAGTTATCTTCGATCAGTCCCGGCTGAATGATCGTTTCGCCGATACTGGCCTGATCGCTGCGCGCCAGCACGTGATTGTTGCTGAGCAGATACTGGATTCCGCTCGAATCCTTAATCAGCGAACCCAGCGTGCCGCCGCAGCAATCCACAATGTTGCCCCCGCTGCTGTCGTAGGAATTGTTATTGCCGCCCGAGCTGCCCAGTGTGATTGGCGTCGGCAACTGTTGCTCGTGGCTGGATGGGTTGCTGTTGACGCCCTCGCTGTTGAGCAGCACCACCGTGGATTCCGTCGAGGATGAAGTCCCGATCGTTCCCACCACGTAACTGGCGCTCGTCGCAGAGACCGTCGCCGGGGCCGCATAGTTCACCGTGCAGTAGGTAAATGCCTTTCCATGGGAATCGCGCACGCAATTGGCATTGTTCAACGTCCCCTGCCCGCTGCCCGAGCCGTTCGCCGAGCCCGCCACCGAGTAGTTGATCCCCAGCGATCCGCCGGCCTCGGCAATGTAGCCGGTCACCTTCGTCGTCCCGCCGCTGCCCAGGGCCACGTTCTCCGGCGTCAGCGGCTGCAGGAAGCCCGGCGTCACCTTCAGCGTCGCCGACGCCTTCTGGCTTGAATTGGAAGTCAGGGTTGCGGTCACTGTCATCGTCGCGCTGTCGGCGGTCAAATAGTTCGGCGGTGTGTACTGGCCACTCGAGTTGATGCTGCCCGCGCCGGCGCTCGCATCCCCCCCGCTCACTGTCCAGGTCACGCTGGCCGCGCCGCCGCTGTTAAGCGTAGCCGTGAACTGCTCATAGGCGCTTCCCGAACTGCTCGCATTGCAGCCCGTACAATTCGTGTCAATTGTGGCCGTACCCGTCGTGTCAATTGTGGCCGTACCCGGAGAAATGGTGAAGGCCCCGTTCGACGAGTTCCCAGAGCCAGACGCCGAACCTCCTCCGCAACCCGCAAGGATCAGCAGAAACGGCGCCGCGCCCGCGACGCAGAGGCGCACACCGGCGCGCCAACGCCTGGCGGCCAACCTGCCGGCCGCACCTTGCCCCCCGCGCACCCCCAATGCGCCTGGCTCATCCGGAATGAAGCTGCCGATGTTCAGCAAGTCGTCCGCGCCTTCCCGGCCACAAACCTTTCAAAAACTTGAGGTTATTCAAGAAATTGCCTTCTGCCGGGAACCCGCGCTCCAGCCTGGTTCCGCACGGCAGGTACAAACGGCGACCCTGGACTCCGCAACGCACAGCTTTCCTGCGGCAACGTAAACTTAGAGCGCTCCGGCACTGCAATTGTTGCCTTGCAGATGCACATGGCCGTCCCTACGACAATACTCCCATCGGCAGTCGCCGGGGAAATATCAATCACCTTGCTGTCCCGTAAGCATTTGAGCCCCATGCGGGCGGACAATTCTCCCACTCGGCGGCATGCGACAATGAGCGGGGAGCGATGCAACGTGGAACTGAAGGCTGTACCCGGCGATATCACACGGCTCACCGTCGACGCGATCGTCAACGCGGCCAATACCTCTCTGCT
>JAJZNH010000779.1:0-1592 GCA_021811745.1 Acidobacteriota bacterium | reverse complement strand
GGTGGAGTGGACGGTGCCATCCATCGCGCCGCCGGACCGGCTCTGCTGGCCCATTGCGAAACCCTGGGCGGATGCGCCACCGGCGACGTGAAGGCGACCCCGGGCTTCCGCCTGCCGGCCAAGTGGATCTTCCATGCCGTGGGCCCTGTGTGGCGCGGCGGCAACCACAATGAGGACGAGCTGCTCGCCTCCTGCTACCGGCGCAGCCTCGAACTGGCCCGCGAGCATCGCGTCCGCTCCATCGCTTTCCCTGCCATCAGCACCGGCATCTACGGCTTTCCCCCGCGCCGAGCAGCCGAAATCGCGCTGCGCACCGTAAGAGCCCACGCCGCCCAGAACGGTGTGGAGCGCGTGGAGTTTGTCTGCTTCGACGATGCCACGCTCGACATTTACGAGCGGCTGCTGATTACGCCGTGAGGGCTGCGCCGGAGGTTGACGCGTTGCCGTTCTCATCTTTCAGACCGCCACAAAAAACGCCCAGTCCAGCCCCCGAAAGGTAATTTGCGATACAGGCTCAGGAATTCAATTCTGGGAATTTGACTCGCATTTTCCGCTCCGGCCTTCCCGCCCGACACCGGCGCTTCAAAAGCTCTTATCTCCACCAAGTCCATTGCATCGACAGGAGACATCATGGAATACGCCAATCTCGGCAAAACCGGTCTGAAGGTATCCCGCCTCTGCCTGGGCTGCATGAGCTACGGAGAGCCCGCCGATCCTCCGCGCCGCCCCGGCCGCCATGCCTGGACACTCCCCGAACCCCAGGCTCAGCCCTTCCTGCGCCAGGCCCTCGACCTCGGCATCAACTTTTTTGATACCGCCAATGTCTACTCAGGTGGCGACAGCGAGACCATCGTCGGCCGGTTTCTGAAGAACAACGCGCGCCGCGAAGCCATCGTCCTTGCCACCAAGGTGTATGGCGTGATGCGCGATGAGCCCAACGGCCGCGGCCTGTCACGCAAGGCTATCCTCTTTGAACTCGACCAGAGCCTGCGCCGCCTGCAGACGGACTACGTCGATCTTTACCAAATCCATCGATGGGACTGCGATACACCCGTCGAGGAGACCCTTGAGGCGCTCCATGATTGCGTGAAGGCCGGCAAAGTGCGTTACATTGGGGCCTCGTCGATGTTCGCCTGGCAGTTCGCCAAGGCGCTCTACCTCTCCGATCGGCACGGCTGGACGCGCTTTGTCTCCATGCAGAACCACTACAACCTTCTCTACCGCGAAGAAGAGCGCGAGATGCTTCGGCTGTGCCGCGCCGAGGGCATCGGCGTGATCCCGTGGAGTCCGCTCGCCCGCGGCCGTCTGGCGCGCCCGGCCGGCAGCGAATCCACTCCCCGTCTGGAAACCGATTTTCACGCCCGGACTCTCTACCAAAAGTCCGAGGAGGCCGATCGAAAAGTCATCGACCGCGTGGGCGAGCTTGCTGAAAAGCGCGGAGTGGCCCGCGCCACCCTGGCCCTGGCCTGGCTGCTGTCCAAGCCCGGCATCACGGCGCCGATCGTGGGCGCCACCAAGCCCAACCACCTCAACGACGCCGTCGCCGCTCTCGACGTGAAACTTACGGCCGAAGAAATCACAGTGCTTGAGGA
>JAJZNH010000874.1 GCA_021811745.1 Acidobacteriota bacterium | reverse complement strand
CGTTGCGCACGAGCTCTAGCCTCTTGCCGGTGGCGTGCGTTTTTGTGTTTCTCTCGCTCTGGCTCGATAAAGGACTCGGGCTGATCGTTGGCGGATTTGTGCCGTCTCCGCTGGAAGCGGTCACGCAGTACACGCCCACGCTGCCCGAGTGGAGCATCGTGATGGGAATCTGGGCGATCGGCGCATTGCTGATCACCGTGTTCTATAAGATCGCACTTTCGGTTCGAGAGGAACTCGGAGAACTGGCAGGAGTTCAACACTCCATTGTTCCCGAGGCCGAAAGCCATCAGGCGGCGCCTTCTATCGTGTCGACGCGGATGCAGCAGGCGGATTGAGCGCGGAGTGTTCGAGCGTTTGTGATTGGGGGAAGTGAAGCGGACATGGCGAAGATGGGAAAAGTAATTCTGGTGGGCGCTGGGCCGGGAGATCCGGATCTATTGACCATCCGCGCCGTGCAGCGCATCAGCATTGGTGACGTGCTCGTCTATGACCGTCTCATCCAGCGTGGAGTGCTCGCGCTGGCGAAGTCCGATGCGGAGAAGATCTATATGGGCAAGGCCCCGGGGCATCATACCCGCCAGGATGAGATTCATGCGCTCCTGGTGCAAAAAGCGCGGGAGGGGAAGACCGTTGTCCGGATCAAAGGGGGCGATCCGTTTCTCTTCGGGCGCGGCGGAGAAGAGGTGGAGTATCTTGCGGAGCACGGCGTTCCCTTTGAAGTGGTGCCGGGCGTGTCCTCCTGCCTTTCCGCGCCGCTTAGCGCGGGAATCGCCGTGACGCACCGCGACGCCTCGTCGTCGGTCGCCATCGTCACCGGACACAACGCCGAAGGGAACGGCGATCGTGTGGACTGGCAGGCCGTGGCCGGCATCGACACTTCAGTTTTTCTCATGTGCGTGCATAACGTCGAGACAATCGCGCGCAAGCTGATTGCCGCGGGCCGCTCCCCGGATACGCCCGCGGCCATGATTCAGATGGCGTATTGGGATGGCGAACACGTTGTCACCGGCACGCTGGAGACGATCGCCGCCGATGTGCGCCGTGCCGGCATCGAACCGCCGGCAACACTGGTCGTCGGCGAGGTGGTCCGCCTTCGAGAGAGATTACAGCAACTGATTGCTTCGAGCCTGGAGCGGAAAGAGGTATGCGTATGAGCGAAACCGCGGCTGTTCCCATCGAAACACTTGCGGACGAGATGTATCAGCTGGTTGCCGAATGTGAGGGCAAGAAGAATCTGAAAGCCGGCGATCTCACCAAGGCCATGATCGCTAAACACGGCGAAGCTGCCTGCAGCAAGGATGACTGCAAGAAGGCTATCCGGATTCTGATTGATTCGGGCCGTTGTATTTACAGCTATCTGGGCGGTTCTTACATTCAGCTGCCGCCGAAGGAGGGATCGCAGCAGGCGGGGTAAGAGCGGCTGTCTGCGATTTTAATTCTATGCGCGCCATGCCGCGCCTGCTGATTGCAGGCCTCTCCGGCGGTTCAGGTAAGACTGTCGTCTCAATCGGAGCATTGCTTCTCTTGAGGCGCGCTGGTGTCGAAGTGCGCGCCTTCAAGAAAGGGCCGGACTACATTGACCCGGCGTGGCTGGCGTGGGCATCTGCCAGTCCGGTGCGCAATCTCGATACATTTCTGATGGGCCCCGAGCGCGTGTGTGCCTCATTCCTGCGCCACGGCACCTCCGAGGGAGTCAATCTGATTGAAGGCAATCGCGGCCTCTTCGACGGATTTGATGCCGCGGGGACGCATTCGAGCGCTGTGTTGGCTGAGACTCTCTCCGCTCCAGTGGTGCTTGTGGTGGATGCGACTAAAATGACGCGCACGGCCGCCGCGCTGGTTCTCGGCTGCCAGAAGCTCGACCCACGGCTTTCTTTGCGCGGCGTGGTGCTGAATAATGTCAACGGCCGAAGGCATGAAAAGGTCCTGAGCGAGGCGATCGAATCTTCCTGCGGAATTCCGGTCATTGGCGCGCTTCCAAGAGCGACATTCAACCCTCTGCCTGAGCGGCATCTCGGACTCGTGCCTCCTGAGGAGCACGGTGCCATTGACCACGTGGAGGAAGGCCTGTTGAGAATTGTGAAAGGCCGAATGGATGTGGATAGGCTGATCGAGATTGCGTACAGCGCCTTTCCACTCGAACCCTACGCGGAAGAGCGTCCACTACTGCCCAATGCGCGCGGGCTCAAGATCGGATACCTGAAAGACTCGGCATTCAGCTTTTATTATCCTGAAAATCTAGAAGAATTGGAACGCGCCGGCGCCGAAGTTGTTCCTCTTTCCGCCATGCGCTCTTCCGCCCTGCCTGATGACCTGTGCGCACTTTACATAGGAGGCGGATTTCCTGAAACGCATGCGCGAGAACTCGCGGCTAACAAAAGCTTCCTTGCCTCGTTGCGCCGGGCATGTGAGAACGGCCTGCCTGTCTATGCTGAGTGCGGCGGCCTGATGCTCCTGGCGCGCAGTATGATCTGGAAGGGCACGCGTTATCCGATGGCCGATGTTCTTTCCATCGATGTCGAGGTCTTTTCGACTCCTCAAGGTCATGGATACAGTGAACTGCGGGTTGACACGCGGAATCCATTCTTCCCGCTGAAGACGGTTCTGCGCGGGCACGAGTTTCATTACTCACGCATCATGGGTGCCGCTGAACCGCCGCATACTGCCTGCGCCGTCGTCCGTGGCGCCGGATGCTCCGATGGCCGGGATTGCCTGCTTGTGGGCAACGTGATGGCGGGATATACCCATCTGCATGCTGGCGCCACGCCGGAATGGGGCAAAGGCATGGTGCTCGCAGCTCATGAGTTTGCGTTGAGAACAAGGGCCGTCAAGGTGTAGCCAGGATTCCCTGACAGTGATTCTGCGGGCTGCGCCAGGAGCCTGCTTGCGATAGCAGGCTCCTGCGTCCTCCCTTCAGGAGGCTGAACTGATGGCCGGATGAGCCAGGTTTTCATCCACCAGATCCGCCAGTGTCTTTACCGCGTTTGCGCTGTTTTGAAATGCGCCTTTCTCCTGCTCGGTGAGCTTGATCTGCAGAACCTCCTCGATGCCGCCATCGCCAAGCTTGCACGGAACGCCCATAAACAATCCGTGGATTCCGTATTCGCCTTCGAGGTAAGCGGCGCAAGGCAGGATTCTGTTCCGAGACTGAAGGATGGCTTCAACCATCTCGGCAACCGCCGCGCCGGGAGCGTAATAAGCGCTGCCGGTTTTGAGATACTTGACGATCTCGGCGCCGCCGTTGCGGGTGCGCTGGACTAGCCTTTCAATGGCTTCGCCGTCAAGCAGCTCCGTGATCGGAATGCCGCCTACCGAGGAATATCGCGGCAGCGGGACCATCGAATCTCCGTGTCCGCCAAGGACGAATGCCGTAACATCGGCAACGCTGACATGCAGTTCCTGGGCGATAAACGCCCGGAAGCGCGCCGAATCGAGCACGCCCGCCATGCCGATAACTCTGGACCGCGGGAAACCGCTGACTTTGTAAGCGGCGTAGGCCATTGCGTCCAACGGATTGGAGACGATCACCAGGATGGCCAGAGGCGAATGGCGCACGACTTCGCTCACCACGTCGCGCATGATCCTGAGATTGGTGTTGAGCAGGTCATCGCGGCTCATTCCGGGCTTGCGCGCCACGCCGGCAGTGATGACCACAATATCGGAGTCCGCGGTATCGGCGTAGTCCTGGGTGCCGCGAATCACGACATCTTTGCGCGCGATGGGCATGGCTTCAAGAAGATCCAGCCCTTTGCCCTGCGGCACGCCGTCGACTACATCCACGAGCACAATATCGGCAACGCCACTGGCGGCAATCCAATGTGCCGTCGTGGCGCCTACGTTGCCGGAACCCACAATCGTGACTTTGCTGCGCATCGTTGTTCCTTCCTTTCGCTTGAACGCTTTGGCCCGGACCCGGCCGCAAAGGGTCGATCCGGGCCAGAATGCTTATGATGATGAGGCTACGCCTTCAGCACAGCGGCGGCCTGGCGCTCTTCCATCGGAATAAAGGCGCGTTTGCGCTGACCGGTGTAGATCTGGCGCGGGCGCGCGATCTTCTGCTCCGCGTCCAGGTGCATCTCCTGCCACTGCGCCAACCACCCCACGGTGCGCGGGATGGCGAAGAGGACGGTAAACAGCTCCGGCTTGAAGCCCATGGCCTGGTAGATGATTCCGGAATAAAAATCGACATTGGGATACAGCTTCCGCTTGACAAAGTACTCGTCTTCAAGCGCGATCCTCTCCAGTTCCAGCGCGATATCGAGCTTGGGATTTCTCCCCGTAATCTGGAATACTTGTTCGGCAGTCCACTTGATGATCTTGGCGCGCGGGTCGTGGTTCTTATACACACGATGCCCAAAGCCCATCAGCTTGCCGTGTCCATCCTTGACGTGCTGAATGTATGCAGGCACATTCTCCTTGGTGCCGATTTCGTCAAGCATCTTGAGGACCTGCTCATTTGCGCCGCCGTGCAGCGGGCCCGACAACGCTGCCGCCGCGGCGGCAACCGAGGAATAGGGGTCAGCCTCGGAGCTTCCCACTGAACGCATTGTGTTGGTGCTGCAATTCTGCTCATGGTCGGCATGAAGGATAAACAGGATGTCGAGCGCGCGCGCCAGCACCGGATTTGCCGCATACTTGGGTTCGACCATCCTCCACAGCATGTTCATGAAGTTCTCGGTATAGGTCAGATCGTTGTCGGGAAAGACATAGGGAAATCCGACGCTGTGACGGTAGGACATGGCTGCAATGGTCGGCATCTTGGCGATCAGCCGTTTCACCTGCAGTAATCGGTTTGCCTCATCGTGGACGTTCTTTGCCTCTGGATACACCGAAGACAGGGCCGCCACCGTGCTCACGAGCATGGACATGGGATGGGCGTTATAGCGGAAGCCCTCCATGAATTTTCGGGTGGTTTCGTGGATCATGGTGTGGTGGGTGATTTGAGAGACCCACTCTTTCAATTCCGATTCGTTTGGCAGTTCGCCGAAGAGCAACAGGTAGGCGACTTCGAGGAATGTGCAGTGTTCCGCGAGCACTTCTATGGGATAGCCCCGATATTCGAGAATGCCGCGGTCGCCATCGATGTAGGTAATGCTGCTCCGGCACGAAGCCGTGTTCATGAATGCCGGATCATACGTCATAAGGCCGAAATCATCGTCGCTGATGCGGATTTGACGCAGATCCATCGCGCGCACGGTTCCGTCCTGGATGGGCAGCGTGTAGGTCCGGCCGGTACGATTGTCAGTGATCGTGAGAGTGTTCGATTCCATCCAAGTATCTCCTTTGTTTTCGACATCCAGTGTCAAGCCGGGTTGAATTTGCCAGGCAAAAGAAAACCGGCTTCGCTCTCTGACCGGCCCTGATCCGCCATGGGCGAAGCCAATTACCCCGCAATCGTAGATTTCCCGCGTTTGAGATAACGATTGTCTGTGACCGTGGTCACGATGAGACGCGCTTGTTATGCCATCAAACTTTCAATAAAGGAGAATGGAGCGAGTTGTGGCCTTATTTTTATCGCCGGTCATGCCGTTTCCTGGATGCAAGATCGGTTGGAGAGCGAAACTCCGGCCATCAAGGGCTCATCCCGGCGTTCCGATTGGCTCAGGAGCGAGCCTCGCGAACCTGCCGCTTATGGTCCATCCACAGAGGTTGGAGCGGGGACTCCTTCGCAAGAGTTACGATAAACTGAAAGAGCGGCGCCCGCTTTCCGCAGCGGAGGGATGGGTGAGTGGTTGATACCGGCGGTCTTGAAAACCGTTGTGCCCGAAAGGGTACCGGGGGTTCGAATCCCTCTCCCTCCGCCAAGCCTTGTCCATGGTTGTCCACCGCGGTCCATTCCCCTCCGACCCATACCCGTAAGCCACTGAAAATAATAAGAAGCATTTCCATGGTGGTCCAGGCATCTCCGCGTGCGTCCAGACTTGACCGGGGGTATCAGCGGGGGTATCGCCCCTGGTGCAAAGTCATGGAGATCCATAAGCTCAACGATCTGCAAATTAAGTCCGCCGAAAAGGGCGAGAAGGAATACCGACTAAGCGACGGCGGCGGTCTGTATCTTGTGGTCAAACCTAGTGAGGGAAAATTATGGCGCTGGTTCTACGAATTCAATGGAAAGGAGAAGCTGCTGTCATACGGACCGTACCCGGCCGTCACACTCTCCCAGGCTCGGGAACTGCACAAAGCGGCCCAGGCGCAAAAGCGGGAAGGAACTGATCCCGCTGTCGCAAAGCAGGCAAAGAAGCGCGAGGAAGAGGAGAGCAAACAGGCTTCTTAAAAGCCAACATTTGCCGCTCTGACTGAGGAGTGGATGAAAACATGGAGTAAGAAAAAGAGTGCCCGGTACGTGGGGACGGTGAAGACGCGATTGGATCGCGATATCTTGCCGGTTATCGGCAATATTCCGATCGAACAATTGAAGGCGGCTGCCCTGGTTAAGATCGTCTCGGCAATACAGGATGATCGCGACGCTGAGGATCTTGCTCGCCGATCGCTCCAGAAGATGAAGCAGATCCTTCGCTTTGCGGTGGCAAAAGGCTACATTAAAGGCACCACTCTTCTAGGCCGGGGGTTGCAAGTTCAAGCCCTGTGAAGGACCAAGTATGATCAGCAGCGCCGGCTTGTGAACCCTCAATAAATCCGGTGAGTGACAATCTCCTCAGTTAGTGGCGTGCCGCTCAAGCGGGAGGTCTTCAGCAGAACCTCAAAATATGGGAGCTTGTGCGCCGGAAACGTTTTGAAGAGCTGCGCAAGCCGCGATTCCGAGGTAACGAATTCCGCCGCGGCATCCGTTGTCTGCGAGTCGGTGCCGGCGATGATGAGAGCATTCGCAGTGTGGCTTGGGTTGGGCAGGTAGGCCACGATACCGTAACCTACGACGCCATCAGGGCGAAAGGTGACCGGATAAATGGCCTGTTCGCCGGGCCGGGGATGTGCGTTTTTGACGTAGGAGCGATCCTGGGCCAGGCTGTATGTGATGGAGAAGTCCAATTGATTGGCGAAGAGGTTCACCCACGGGTTCGCCTCCGCTCCACCGATCAGGATGACATTGTCGCGTTTGATCAAATCGGCAGAATAATCTCGCGCGAAGATGAGATTGAGTCTCGGTGATTTGGGATCGAGCGCCCGGATGCGCTGCGCGGCGTCGAAATCTCCCATACCACCATGGCTTCGTTCCGCGATCAATCTGAGATCGGTCTTGCGGTCGGCGCTCAGGTTGGACGCCTCGATCTTGTCCATGTAACTGCGATTCAGATAGTCATTCAGCGAAAAAGATTGGCCCGTGATATTTTCGATCAGGTCATACGAGTCGTCGGCGAGAATCACATCGGTGGACATGGAGGAGTCCAGGAACTG
>JAJZNH010000923.1:3868-7385 GCA_021811745.1 Acidobacteriota bacterium | reverse complement strand
TGCGGGATGCCGCGCGCTACAGCCCCGCGCGCGACCGGTACAAGATTTATCTGCTGGACGAGGCCCACCAGATTACCGATGCGGCCTTCAATGCCCTGTTGAAGATTCTCGAAGAGCCGCCGGCGCGGAGGCAAGAACGCGACCAACTGGGGCCAGCTCGGCCTCACCGGCGACTGGGCCAACCGTCCCATCAGCCTCTATGGACGGAATTCGGCCAGCGGGACGTACGGGTTCTTCCGCGAGCACGCGCTGAACAACGGGGACTACAAGGACACGGTCAAGGAGCAGCCCGGCTCCGCCTCGGTGGTCCAGGGCGTGACGGAGGACAAGTTCGCCGTCGGCTACTCCGGCATCGGCTCTAAAACGCTGAAAAAAGCCAAACGTGCGACGCGCTAGCTCGCTGAAGGCGGCTGCATCCGCGTTCGCGCTCAGTGACGCACGCGGCAAGCTGGTCCGCAGCGAGGATCTGCTCGCCTTGGGCCCGCTGGTGGTCAAGTTCTTCCGCGGCCGCTGGTGCCCCTACTGCATGACCGAGCTCGAGGCCTGGCGCGACCTCTATCCCCGCCTGCGCGAGGCGGGCGCGCTGATGGTCGCCGTCAGCCCCCAAACCGCGCGCCAAAGCGACTTCATGATCGGCCAGCACTCGCTTCCCTTCCCGGTCCTCTCCGACCCCGGCTGCGCCGTGGCCGAGCAGTTCGGCATGGTCTACACCGTCCCCGAGTACCACCGCGATTACTACCGTTCCATTCTCGTCAACATTCCCTTCCTCAACGGCGACCAGAGCTGGCGTTTACCCCTTCCCGCAACTTATGTCATCAGTCCCGCAGGCCGCGTGGTCTTTGCCGAGGCGCACGCCGACCACCGAGTTCGCCCGGAACCGGAAGAAGTTATGGCCGCCGCCTGCGCCGCCGTCGAGCGGTAGCGGACTCAAATGACCCGTCGTCCCCCCAAAATCCCCACCGCCCTGCCCAAATCTAGACTCTCCCCCAGAATTTCCCCCAAATTGCATCTCTTTTAGGAAATGCGCATCAATAAAGTTGACAATGTTTGACTCAATCTGCCATGCTGGCAGAGTCAGAACTCTCATCCCATAGGCAGGAAACAACCATGGCAAAGATCATCGGAATCGACCTCGGAACGACTAACTCGTGCGTGGCCGTGATGGAAGGCGGAGAACCAAAAGTTATTGCAAATGAGGAGGGTGCGCGCACTACACCGTCCATCGTCGGCTTTTCGAAGAGCGGCGAGCGACTGGTGGGCCAGGTGGCCAAGCGCCAGGCTATTACGAACCCGGAGAACACCATCTTCTCCATCAAGCGCTTCATGGGCCGCCGTTACAACGAGGTGACCGACGAGATGAAGATGGTCCCCTTCAAGGTCGTCCAGCAGGGCGATCACGTGGCTGTCATGGCGCAGGGCAAGGAGTACACCCCGCCCGAAGTGTCGGCCATGATCCTGCAAAAACTCAAGAAATCCGCCGAGGCCTACCTGGGCGAAACCGTCTCTGAAGCTGTGATCACCGTGCCTGCCTACTTCAACGACGCCCAGCGTCAGGCCACCAAGGATGCCGGCAAGATAGCCGGTCTGGACGTGAAGCGCATTGTCAACGAGCCCACGGCGGCGGCGCTAGCCTACGGCCTTGACAAGAAAAAGGATGAGACCATCGCCGTCTACGACTTCGGCGGCGGCACCTTCGATATCTCCATCCTCGAAGTCGGCGAGGGCGTCATCGAGGTCAAGGCCACCAACGGCGACACCCACCTGGGCGGCGACAACATCGACCAGCGCATCGTGGACTGGCTGATCGCCGAGTTCAAGCAGGAGGAGAGCCTGGACCTGACCTCCAGAGGCAACGAGATGGCCCTGCAGCGGCTCAAAGACGCGGCGGAGAAGGCCAAGATCGAGCTCTCCACCACCCTCGAAACCGAGATCAATTTGCCGTTTATCACCGCCGACGCCACCGGCCCCAAGCACCTCGTCCGCAAGCTCACGCGCGCCAAGCTCGAGCAGATGGTCGAGGATCTCATTAATCGTTCCGTCGACCCCTGCAAAAAGTGCCTGTCCGATGCCGGCGTCTCCACCAGCCAGATCGACGAAGTCGTCCTGGTCGGCGGCCAGACGCGCATGCCCAAGATTCAGGAGCTGGTGAAGAAGCTCTTCGGGCGCGAGCCGCACCGGGGCGTGAACCCCGATGAGGTGGTGGCCGTGGGCGCGGCCGTGCAGGCGGGCGTGCTGGCCGGCGACGTGAAGGATCTTCTCCTGCTGGACGTCACCCCGCTCACCCTGTCCATCGAAACCCTGGGCGGCGTGGCCACCACGATGATCCCGCGCAACACCACCATTCCTACCAAGAAGACAGAGACCTTCTCGACGGCGGCCGACTCGCAAACCGAGGTCGAGGTGCACGTACTGCAGGGCGAACGGCCCATGGCAGCGCAGAACCGCACCCTGGGCAAGTTCAAGCTGGGTGGCATTCCTCCAGCTCCGCGCGGCGTGCCGCAGATCGAGGTCACCTTCGACATCGACGCCAATGGCATCCTCAACGTGACTGCCAAGGACAACGCCACCGGCAAGGACACGCGCATTACGATTACCTCCAGCTCCGGCCTCAGCAAGGAAGAGGTCGAGAAGATGGCCAAGGAAGCCGAAGCCCACGCCTCCGAAGACAAGGAGCAGCGCGAGCAGATCGAGGCCCGCAACCAGCTCGACGGCATGGTCTACAACATCGAGAAGATGCTGAAGGAGAGCGGCGACAAGGTACCTGCATCCGATAAAGGGGACGTGGAAGCGGCGCTGGCGGAAGCCAAGAAGGCGCTCGAAGGCTCGGCTCCGGCTGCGGAACTGAAGGCGGCGCACGAAAAGCTGACCCAGGCCAGCCACAAACTGGCCGAGGCGATGTACAAGGCCAGCGCTGCACAGGCGCAGGCGGGCGGTCCGGCAGCCAGTGGGCCTACGGACGGGAGCGCAGGCGGAACAAGCGCCGGGGGCGACCAGAAGAAAGAAGGCGAAGTCATCGACGCCGAGTACGTGGATGTGGACGACAAGAAATAAGCGAGCGGGCGAGCTAACAGGTCAGCGGGGTGGGCGGCGCCAGCCTCCCACCCCAATTCATTGCGCTCCTCGCCGTCTTTCATCCGGAGCGATTAAAATCCGGCGCAGCGGACAGCGGAGTCGAAGGAAGTGCGGATCGGGATACGCGAAGTCCTGGCGCTCATTCCCCGGATGCGCGGGCACATTGGATCATGGCCGCGCCATCGATGGTGGCGCTGATCAGAGCGCACTGCGCGAGCCAATCGACCATCTCATACCCTTACAATCCCTTCCTCTTCAGAGTCCGCAGCGGCGGCGGACGCCCCAGAGGCAGGGTCAACGCCAGGGCAATGGCTGCAACGGGCAGAGCGGGCACGATGCCGCTAGCTGCTGCCCAAGCAGATCTGTCCTGGCATGAAGACCATCCCGGCTCGCAGTCGGTGTATCCTCTGTTCTTGAAAGGGAGATTCAAGTGAAAATCATGCGA
>JAJZNH010000923.1:0-3858 GCA_021811745.1 Acidobacteriota bacterium | reverse complement strand
TGATCCCCGTGCTGGCGCTGGCTGGTGTGGTGGTTTCCGTGCTGGCCCTGCGCGCACACTATGTTACCGGGACCCAACCCTGCGACATCAATGCGCACTGGGACTGCGGCATCGTCAACCACAGCCCCTTTGCCATGATGGGGCATATCCCAGTGGCTGTCATTGGCATCGCGGGCTACCTTATTCTGGCTGCATTGGCCTTTTGGCAGAAGCCTTATTTGCTCTTTTTGGGCACCATCATTGGCCTCGGCTTTGCTCTGCGGCTGACCTTCATCGAGGAGTACGTGCTGATGGTCTGGTGCCTTTATTGCGTGATCTCGCAGACCATCATCGCGCTCATTACGCTGCTCAGCCTGGCGTGGTTCACTGCGGAGTATGCAGGCTTGAGACGATTGCGCAGCAACGCTTGAGTGCGTCCGAAGCGGAGAATGGCCGGTAACGGTCTTGAGCATCAGGCAATGCCCGCTTCGGATAAAGGCGGTTCGGATCAAGTCACACCGAAGGAGGCAGCATGATTTACTGCAGGCATTCCTCCCGATCCTTAGCCGAAGTGGAAGCGCGGCTGCGCGAGGCGGCCGCCCGGCACAAGTTTGGCGTTCTACACGTGCACGATCTGCGGCAAACGCTCCAGTCCAAGGGCATTGAGCTCGGCTCCGAGTGCAAGGTCTTCGATGTGTGCAACCCGCAGGCGGCCACCACGGCCTTGACCGCGGAGATGAAGGTCTCCGCGGTTCTGCCCTGCCGCATCTCCATGTTCACGGGCGACGCAGGCTGCACTCTCGCCACCGTCAAGCCCACCGACCTGCTGCGCGCTACCGGCCTCACCGGAGTGGACAAGCTGGCCGCGGAGATCGAGCGCGAGGTTCTGGCGATGATCGATGAGGCGGTGTAGCTTTCCTCGTTTCGGCTGGCACCGCAATCTCTCTCCTGTGGTGCATCAGAAAAATCGTCCTATTCATAGCCGATTCGTTTGTCTGGGGTCCGCTCTTACGTCCTCTACGTGGACTGGGATCCTGAACTCTACCCTCTTGCCCAGGCTTGCGCCGTGAAGTTGCCGCTTTCTGCCCGTACCCAGAGGGTCGCCAGCGGGCTTCCATAACCGGCTGGCATCATCGGCAGAATGAGTTGCGCACCACGTGGGCGCCGGGTAGCGTCCTAGGGCGCCTGCGACCACAACCAGTACCGGCTCTTACCTTGTGTCAGTCAAAAGGGGCGCCAACGGCCGCCTCATGCGGTGACTCACAGGCGGCTGTGACCGGCGGCACTGCTCATGAGTCTGCCGGCTGCCATTCTGTACCAACCCGCAGGCTGCTTCCCGCACCCGCCCTGAATGCCTGCCCGAGGAGAAACGCATGAACAGGAAATACGTAATTGTGTTGATTGTGCTTGCAGTTGCCGGCTTCGCCATCGGACACATGACTGCGGAAAATCATGCTCCGGTGAGCGCCAAGACCGCCGAGAACCTCTCCAGCGCCATGCACGGTGAAGCCTTTGCCTATGCCAAGTACATGCTCTATGCCGAACACGCACGGGCGGACGGCAACGAGGCCCTGGCCGATCTGTTCACCCGGACCGCCGAGACAGAGCTTACGGAGCACTTCGCCGAAGAGGCGGAGCTTGCCGGCCTGGTCGGGTCCGATGAGAACAATCTTCGCGAATCCATCAAGGGCGAGACCTGGGAGCACGAGCACATGTATCCCGACTTTGCCAGCCAGGCAAAAGCCGCCGGCGATACTGCGGCCGCAGCCCGTTTCCAAGAGATCGCCGGAGATGAAGGCCGCCATCGCGACGCCTACCAGAGCGCTCTCGACAAGCTCCAGGCTGGGCACGCCGAGGGCAGCAACTGAGTCCGTCGGGCAGGCCGGCTCCGGTCCTTATTCCCATGAAGGCGCGCAGAGGGAATCTTTGGGCGCCTGCGCGGATTCGCCGCCACCCTCGGACATCCGGACAAGAAAGGCTGTGCGCGAGAATCAAGCGGGCAAAGATTGGGCATGATTATAGAAATAATCTGCAAATTCAGGGCCTTATTTGTAAATAAATAGGGGGGTGGGGTCATGCGGTTTTGTCTTTGCGGGACGCGGAACCCCGGCCGAGGGCGCTGATCGCGACTTGGGCAGCGTAGAAGAGCGTGGTCGCCTCCTTGATTGTGATGGCACCGACGAGGATGCCGTCGGCGACGCAGGCGATGAAATCGCCGATGTTCTTCTCGCCGGAGAGCTTGGGCATGGCGTCGCGGTAGGCCTTTTCAGCGTAGTTCCTGGCCCAAGGGTCGGATTGGCCCTTTGCCTTTTGCGTCTTCCAGGCGCGGCGATAGGCGTCGAGGCAGCGGAGGACCGCGGGATTCTCCGATGAAGGCGCATCCGCGGGCGGGACGCCGTTAGGTGGAGTGGGAGTTGTGGTCATGGCGTGGTCTGCTCCTGGTCTGTGATGGAGACTGGTCTATCACCATGGTGCGCCGGGAAGGGGTAATTCTACGCAAAACGGATGGAGCGGGCGGCGGGGGAAAAGGACGTCGCCTGCCTGACTACGAGAATGCTGGGGGTAATTTACGCGGCGTGGAAGACTTCTACGTCGCGCTCGATGGTTCTTTTCAGTTGCAGCCGGGCCTTGGAGAGATCGTGCATCTGCTGAAGGTTGAGCCAGAACTCGGGACTGTTGCCGAAGAAGCGGGCCAGGCGCAGGGCGGTGTCGGGGGTGATGGCGCGCTTGCCCTTGACGATTTCGCCGATGCGCGTGGCGGGGACGCGAATTTTCAGAGCCAGGGCGTTCTGCGAGATGCCTAGCGGAATCAGGAACTCTTCGCGCAGCATCTTGCCGGGATGCGTGGCGACCCGCTTCAGGTTCCATCCGGTGGCCGGTCTGGCGATGGTCATGGTTGCTGCTCCTCTTCGCGCGCTTCGCCGTAGTTTTCGATTTCAGGCTACAGCGGCCTTTTCCCGCTTGGAACTGCGCACCTTGACCTGGACTTCGACGCGGATGTCCAGCCGGGTCAGGATCGTGAACAGGCGGTCGAGGGTGAAGCGGCTGAGGTCGGCGTTGCGGATGCGGGAGAAGTCGGCGGCGGCAATGCCGGTTTGAGCATGGGCGGCGCGGACGGTCAGTTTTTTCCGGTTGAGCGACCTGATGATCTCGGCGGCGAGGATGGCTTTCAATTGTTCGAGGTCTGGATTGGGATAACCGAAGTCGCGGAAGACGTTGCCGCTGCCGCGGACGAGTTCGATTTTCTCTTTTTTCATCGGAGCATCTCCTTGAGTTGCTTCAAGCGGCTCCGGACCAAGTCCACTTCATGTTGCGGAGTCTTGATACCCTGCGTCGATTTCTTCTGGAACCCGTGAATCACCCAGATTTCGTCGGCAATCTGCACGGCGTAGAGCACGCGAAAAGCGTTTCCGCGCAGCGGCAATGCAATTTTAAAGACTCCTGAGCCGACACCCTTGAATGGCTTGGCGATGTCGGCCTTATCGCCTTCTGCCGCGATGGTCAGGGCTCTATGACAGACGGCCTGTGCATCGGCCGGAAATTTCTCAAATTCCTTGCGGGCGGCCTTGATCCATGAAATGGGCCGCGTGTCTCTGATCCTGAGCTTGCTTTCGAGACTTCCGGAAGATTGTAGTCATATTTGACAACATATGTCAAGGAGGCTTCCCTCCCATGTCCCGGGCCGGGACATGGGGCACCCGGCAACTGAAGGTGATGAAGTGCGGCGCTTCCCCGCTCTGAAACCGTTTCAGCCCGCTCGGCATGGACCCCATCTTGGCCCCATACCGCCCGCTCATCGCAAAGAACGCGATGAACGGGGCACAGCCTCTCACCTCTCAGCTCACTACTTCTCGGTGTTTGACCGGGCCGCTTGCCGAT
>JAJZNH010000606.1:6666-7386 GCA_021811745.1 Acidobacteriota bacterium | reverse complement strand
GCCGCGGGGGTAATCCTGATGCACACGCGCGGGCGCCCCGAAGAGTGGCGAGCGCAGCCTCGGCTCGCTCCCGAAGCACTACTGGCCACGGTCCGCGACGGCCTCGCCGCCAGCCTCGCCGCCGCAGTGCGCGCTGGGATTCCGCCCGAGGCGATCGTCCTCGATCCAGGCTATGGGTTCGGCAAGCGCTTCCGTGAAAACTACGCCCTGCTCGCGCGCCAGGCCGAACTGCTCTCGCTCGGCTGTCCCCTCGCCGCCGGACTCAGCCGCAAATCCTTCCTTGGCCGCACACTTGCCCCGCTCTTCGCCGGCCCCGAAGCGCCTATTGACGCGCCTTCCAACGCACCGCTCGATGCGCGCGAAAACGCTTCTTTAGCCGCCCTTACCGCTGCCATCCTTCACGGCGCCTCCATCGTCCGCGTCCATTCCGTCCGGCCCGCCGTCGAGGCCGCCCGCATCGCCGACGCAATCTGTGCAGCTACGTGAACCGGCGATACACTTGAGAACAGATGTCTCGGACAACGCACGCTGCGTTGGCCGTGGGCAGGAAAGCTCATACAACCGCTTTATGAAAACACGCTTCGCCTTCGGCAAACACGGCATTGAGGTCCATGTTCCCGAGAGCTTTGACTGCCGGATCCTTCACGGCCGCTCCGCGTCTGTGCTCTCCGATCCCTCGGCTGCGATCGAAGCCATGCTCGAACGCCCCATCGGCTGCGC
>JAJZNH010000606.1:0-6656 GCA_021811745.1 Acidobacteriota bacterium | reverse complement strand
CCCCTCGCCGAGCTTGCCGCCGGCAAAGCCACCGCCGCCATCGCCGTCTGCGACATCACGCGCCCGGCTCCGAACGCCGTCACGCTGCCGCCCTTGCTCGCCCGCCTGCACGCCGCCGGAATCCGGCCCGAAGGCATTACCATCCTCATCGCCACCGGCCTGCACCGCGCGGCCACCCGTGAAGAGCTGGAAACGATTCTCGGGCCGGCGGTCGCGAACTCCTATCGCGTGGTCAGCCACGATGCCCGCGACCGCGCCGCGCACCGTTCGCTGGGCGCGACCCGCCGCGGAACCCCGGTCTTGATTGACGAGCGCTTTCTGGCCGCCGATCTTCACATCACCCTGGGCTTTGTCGAGCCGCATCTGATGCTGGGCTTTTCCGGCGGACGCAAGCTCGTAGCGCCCGGCCTTGCTGCGCAGGAGACGATCAAGGTCCTGCACGCGCCGGCCTTCATGCGCGAACCTCTGGCCACTGAGGGTTCTATCCACTCCAACCCCCTCCACGCCGAGCTATTGGAGATTGCCTCCATGGCCCGCCACGACTTCATCCTCGACGTCACACTCACCCCCGGCCGCGGCATCTCCGGCGTCTTCGCCGGCGATCCGATCAAGGCTCACGCCGCCGCCGTCGATTTCTTTGAGGCCGCCTCGCTCGAATCTCTCTCTGAGCTGGCCGATGCCGTCATCACCAGCGCCGCCGGCTATCCGCTCGACCTCACCTTCTACCAGACCGTGAAGGGCGTGACCGCCGCGCAGCACATCGTCAAGCCCGGCGGACGGATTCTTATTTTGGGCGAGTGCGCGGAGGGAATCGGCTCGCCCGAGTTCGCCCGCACCCTCCGTTCCTACCAGGGACACGCCGCATTCCTCGATGCGATCCGCGAGTTGCCCGTTGAAATCGACCAGTGGCAGTTGGAAAAACTCGCCCTCGCCAGCATCGATCATGATCTGCTCTTCTACACGCCCGGCGCTGCACGGGATCAGCTTGGCAGCCTTGCGGCGAGCGCCTTCACCAGCCTTGACAAAGCGATCGCTGCGCTCCTCCACGACCTCCCGCGCCAAGCCGCCATCGCCCTCATTCCCGAGGGCCCCTACACCTACGCCCGCGTGGAGCCGGAGCCTGCTATCCACTGATCTCCAGCACTCGCCATGGATGCCCCAACCTGGCCGCAGTTTCATCGCAGCAAGGTTGGGATAGCGCGCCGTCCAAGGCTTCGCCGCCTACGGCCAAGGTTTATCATCGAAGTTGCACTCAGCATTTATCATCAGAGCGGGTGTAGCTGGGATTGGTTCGCACCTTCGTATTGCGTGCGGCTCGTGTGCGTGTCCACGACGCGCCGCAGCAGGGCCCTCCAGACACGGCAGGAAGACAGGATTCGAGGCTAGGGATCGACATGCGTGCAAAGACGGCTGTAGTCGTGGGTGCCCAGTGGGGCGATGAAGGCAAGGGCAAGATCGTGGACGTGCTCAGCGAGCGGTTCTCCGCCGTGGCGCGTTACGGCGGTGGCCACAACGCCGGCCACACGGTCATCATCGGCGGCCAGAAGTTTGTCTTGCAGCTCGTTCCCTGCGGCATCCCGCGTCCGGGCTGCACGTGCATCATCGGCAACGGCGTGGTCCTCGATCCCATCTATCTCCTCGACGAGCTCACCCGCCTGCGCGGCATGGGTGTCTCCATCGACGACCGGCTTTATCTCTCCAATCGCGCCCAGGTCATTCTGCCCTACCACCGCATGATTGAGCTGGCGGCCGAGAGCGCGCCGGGACGGCAGAAGATCGGGACCACCAGCAAGGGCATCGGCCCCGCTTACCAGGACAAGATGTCGCGCGGCGGCCTTCGCGTCGTGGACCTGCTCAATCCCTCACTGCTCAAAACCCACATCGAGGCCGCCTGCCAGGAAAAGAATGCCATCGCCCACGCCCTCTTCGGCGCCGCGCCGCTCGACCCCGCCAAAATGTACGAGGAATACGCCGCCGCCGCCGACCAGCTTCGCCCCTTCGCCGCCGACACCGGCCGCCTGCTCAGCTCCATCCTCGCCTCCGGCGGCAGCGTCCTCTTCGAGGGCGCGCAGGGCACCATGCTCGACATCGACCACGGTACTTATCCCTTCGTTACGTCCTCCTCGGCCACGGCCGGCGGCGCCGTCACCGGCTCGGGCATTGGGCCCACCGCCATCGGCATGGTCATCGGCGTCACCAAAGCCTATGTCACTCGCGTCGGCGAGGGCCCATTCCCCACCGAGATTCACGACGCCTCCGGCGATGCCCTGCGCGCCCGCGGCCACGAGTACGGCGCCGTTACCGGCCGCCCGCGCCGCTGCGGCTGGCTTGATATTCCCCTCCTGCGCTACTCCAACCGCGTCAATGGCACGGAATGGCTCGTGATCACCAAGCTCGACGTTCTCGATGAGCTTGACAAGATTCCCGTCTGCATCGGCTACGAGATCAACGGCAAAGTGAGCGACGAGATCCCCGCCGACGTGCAGGGCCTCGAGTCCATCAAGCCGCGCTACACCACCCTCAATGGCTGGCGCCAATCCACCGAGGGCATCACAGAATACGACCGTCTGCCCCAAGCCGCCCGAGACTACCTGCGCTTTCAGGAGAGCGAGTCCGGCGCCCACATCGGCATGGTCTCCACAGGCCCCGACCGCGGACAGATCATTCACCTGCCCGAATTTGCCCAAGCCCTCAACAGGATCCACACCGTAAGCTAGCTGCCAGTTTGCCTCGCCGCTTCCCGGCGTCTCTTCCCAGGAGATTCTTCTATGGTCAGTTTCATCGTCCGCTTCAAGTTCGCCCCTGAAGACCGCGCTCTAATCGCCGAAACCCTCCGCATCCTTACCCCAGCTTCGCGTCAGGAATCGGGCTGCGTCAGCTACGTCCCCCACCAACTCGAAGAAGACCCCGACACGGTTCTCATCTACGAGCAATACCGTGACGCTGAAGCTTTGGCCGCTCATCGCGAGACCCCTCATTTCCAGAAGTATGTCACCGGCATCATCTTCCAGAAGATGCTCGAACGCAGCTTCGAACACTTGGTTGCCCTGGCATAGGATTCATCTGCAAATGGGGTTTGGAGTATAGCCAGCCTCCAGTTCCGTGCCCGCATCGTTTCGTGAGGGGCACTTGTAGCTCCAGCCTCCCGGCCGGTTCGAGCTTGTGTGTCCTGTCCCGCATCTGGCTGGATCCGATTACCGAACCACGCAGTCACAGTACCAGAGTGGCCGCAGGAACGGCGAAGACGCCGCCACTGCGGCCGCTCTGAAAGACGGCATCTACTTTTCTACTTTCCTCGGCTCTGGATTTGTTACTCTGATCTTCATAAGGAGCCTGCGCGATGCACATCTCTTCCCCGTTTTTCGTCGTCCCCGTGATTATTGGCGTCTTCGTCGTGTCGATCCTGTTCGCTACGAGCAGCAAAGATGATGCGGAGAGGGAAGATCACTCCGCCTCCCACTCAGCCCACTGATTCGCGGCGCTCCTGGGAACCTTTCGGCCTGCTCCGGCGTATAGGAAGGCAGAAGGGGGTTTGCCATGACACCAAGGCCGCTTCGGGACCCCAGCCGCAACCTGGTGCTCTTCACTATGGCCGCAGCGCTGGCGGTAGCAGCCGGCATTGCTGGCTGCAGGGTCAATGTTCAAAAAGGCGCCAATGGGCAGGACAAGAACGTCCGGATCGACACCCCCTTTGGCGGCGTTCATGTGACCACCAACCAGATCACCGCTGCCGACCTCGGTCTGCCCGCCTATCCCGGCGCCACGATTTCCCCGGACCATCAAAATGACAAATCCGCCAACGTACATTTGGGATTCGGCCAGTGGGAGATGCGCGTCCGCGTCGTCAATTACTCCACACCCGACAGCCAGGAAGAGGTAACGGCTTTCTACAGGAAGGCACTCGGCCGCTACGGCAGTGTGATCGCATGCCAGGACGGCTCTCCTGTGGGATCGCCCGCCGCGACATCCGAGGGCCTCACCTGCTCCGGTAAGGATCAGCCCAACATCCAGGTCGACGGAGACAACGTCAACTACGGCTATCACTCAGGCCACGGTGGCTTTACGCTGGAGGCCGGCTCCAAGCGCCATCAGCACATCGTTGCCTTCAAGAGTTTCGCGTCGGGTCAAACCCGATTTTCCCTAGTCGAGGTGCAGTTGCCCAGCAGTATGGGAGGCGGCTCGGGCAAGAGCGACTGATCGCGGTTCGGGGGCGATCCGGTTCTTATTTTGTGCGTGCCGGCACCATGCCGGCACCACGGGCGGCATGATCTCTTCACGCCTCATGAAGCCTGTCCTGAACGCCTTTTGCCCCTAGCCGGCACATCAATCTTTCGGTAAATCAACTACATAAAACCAACTTTCCTGTCACACCGCGCCAAGTGCCGACGCTCTTCTTCCGAGACCGGAGATGCACGATCCTCCCTGCTGCAATCCGCCTACAACTCCCTTTTTATTCGTTGCTTGCCGCCGTGTGCACAAAGGATGCGGGTGACGTTCATCACTGCGCGCATTTCCGCCAAAGCGCAAGAATAATCGCCGGTTTGAAGGAGAATGCCGGCTGATGCCAGGAGGCACACTTTGTGAGCTTCAGTTCAGCGTCGATACACCGGTTAACAGGGAACGGCGGAGGAAACTCTGGGATGACCTGGGACGAAGAGTATCGGCGTAAGTGCATGAGCGCCGTGGAGGCGCTGGAAGCGGTTCAGTCCGGCACACGTGTTTGGATCCAGTCCGGTTGCGGAACCCCGTCAGTTCTGGTTGACGCACTGATTGCCCGGGCGCCGGCCCTCCGCGACGTCGAAATCGTGCACATGATGACGCTGGGCGATGCCGGCTACACCCGGCCGGAGTACGAAGGCCATTTCCGCCATCGCGGGCTGTTTCTTGGCGCCAATGTCCGCGAGGCCGTGGCCGCCGGACGCGCCGACTACACACCCATCTTCCTCAGCGAAATCGAGGGCCTCATCGAGAGCAGCGCCATGCCCATCGACGTTGTGCTCATGCAGGTCTCGCCGCCCGACGAACACGGCTTCGTAACCCTGGGCACCACCGTGGACTCCACGCTGACCGCAGCGCGCGCGGCCAAGATCATCCTCGCTGAGGTCAATGACCGTATGCCGCGCACCCACGGCGACACGGCCCTCCACATCAGCCACATCACCGCTTTGGTGGAGTCGTCCCGGCCGCTGCTCGAGTTCCGCTCCGAGTCCCACACCGAACTGCACATGCGCGTGGCCCGCCATGTGGCTTCGCTCATCCCCGACGGCGCCACGCTACAAACCGGCATCGGCGGTATCGCGGACGCGGTTCTCCTCTGCCTGGGCGATAAGCACGACCTCGGCATCCACACGGAGATGTGCTCCGACGGGGTCATTGACCTCATGGAGGCGGGCGTCATCAACGGCGAGCGCAAGACGCTCCATCGCGGCAAGGCTGTGCTGGCCTTCGTCCTGGGCACGCAGCGGCTCTTCGATTACATCCATGAGAACCCCTGCTTCGAGTTCCGTCAGATCAGTTACACCAACGATCCCTTTGTAGTAGCGCAGAACGAGCGCATGGTGGCCATCAACGGAGCCCTGCAAGTCGATCTCACCGGCCAAGTCTGTGCCGACTCCATCGGGACCCGCCCCTACAGCGGTTTTGGCGGCCAGGTGGACTTTATTCGCGGCGCGGCCCGCTCCCGCGGCGGCGTGCCCATCATTGCCTTGCCGTCTACCGCGCTCGGCGGCGCAGTCTCGCGTATTGCGCCCGTCCTCGATTCCGGCGCCGGCGTGGTTACCTCCCGCGCCGACGTCCACTACGTCGTCACCGAGCACGGCATCGCTTATTTGCATGGGAAGACCCTGCGCGAGCGCGCCTTGGCACTAATCGCCATCGCCGATCCGCGCTTTCAGGCCGAATTGGAGGATTTTGCCCTGCGCTCCCATTACTTGGAGCGCCAAAAGCCGGCGTCTGTCTGCGTTTGACCGGCGGCCGGAGAGGAACACGAAATGAGTGAAGCCATGAAACAGGATCGAGGTCTGCTGCGCATCGACGGTGATGAGTGCAAGGGCTGCGGGCTGTGCATCGAGGCCTGTCCGCCAGAGGTCATCAGTCTGAGCGAGCGGCTCAACCACTACGGCTATCGGACCGCGGTTTACGCGGGCGCGGGCTGCACCGGATGTGGAATCTGCTTCATGGTCTGTCCGGAGCCGGGCGCGATTACCGTTCTACGTGCCGTGGTTCGCCGTGCAGCGGCACAGCCCGGCGCGATTGCCGCTCCGGAGGAGGCCGCGTCATGCGCAAGCAACTGATGAAGGGCAATGTAGCCATCGTCAAGAGCGCCATCCTGGCCGGCTGCCGCGCTTTTTACGGCTATCCCATCACGCCGGCCAGCGAGATCGCCGAGGCTGCCGCGGAGTTCATGTCCAAGACTGGCGGCGTCTACGTGCAAGCCGAGAGCGAGGTCGCAGCCATTAACATGCTCTACGGCGCGGCGGCGGCCGGAGTGCGCGCCATGACCGCCTCCAGCGGTCCAGGCATCAGCCTCATGCAGGAAGGCATCAGCTACATGGCCGGGGCCGAGCTGCCCTGCGTTATCGCCGACATCACCCGCGGCGGGCCCGGACTCGGCAACATCGCCGCCGAACAGAGCGATTATCATCAGGTGGTCAAGG
>JAJZNH010000159.1 GCA_021811745.1 Acidobacteriota bacterium | reverse complement strand
CCGAGCGCGACAAGATCAACGCGATCCTCCAGTCGATCATCGACGAGGCGACGTCGCCCTGGGGAATCAAGGTCTCCGTCGTCGAAGTCAAGGACGTGGAGATCCCGGCGTCGATGCAGCGCGCGACGTCGAAGTCCACGTGGGGAAGCAGATCGATCTTGTGAATCAGCATCAGGTCGGCGGCCTCGAACATGTCGGGATACTTCAGCGGTTTGTCTTCGCCATCGGCGACGGATAACAAAACGACGCGCAAATCTTCGCCAAGATCGTAGGAAGCAGGGCAGACGAGATTTCCCACATTTTCAATGAACAGGTAATCGAGCCCCCTCAGCGGCGCGCCCTTTTCGCCAGCCACCTCATCCCATCCGTCCAGGTGCTTGCCGATCATCTCCGCATCCAGGTGGCAGATGCCGTGCGTATTGATCTGGCGAACCGGGGCGCCGCTTGCTTTAAGCCTTCGCGCATCGTTGTCCGTCTCCAGGTCGCCTACCAGCGCCGCTGCCTGCGCGCCGCGTGCGCGCAGCTCCCGCAGCGTCAGCTCCAGCATCGCCGTCTTCCCCGTTCCGGGACTCGAAACCAGGTTCAGTACCAGGACGCCGGCCGCCGCAAACCGCCCGCGCAGCTCTGCCGCCAGCTCATCATTCTTCTTCAAAATGCCCTGCCGCAGCTCGACAATCCGCGTCGTCATCCTGCCTCCTCAATCTCAATAGCCTCCACCTCCAACTCCCGTCCCTGCCGCAACTCCGTGGCCGGTTCGCCACACCTGGGGCAGCGGAAGCTTTGAACTCCCTCTAATTCCGTATCCTCGCCGCATCTCGCGCAGTGCACGACGAGCGGCACTGTGGTTACGGCCAGCTTCGTCGCTTCCAAGGCGGTTCCCTGTGTCGTAATTCCCCAGCAGAATTGCAGCGAATCTTCGATGACCGCGGCCAGCACGCCGATGCGCAACCGCACCTCGACCACGCGCGCGCCGGGATACGCCGCCAGCGACTCAGTGACCGTGCCCACAATGTTTTCCGCAATGGATAGCTCATGCATACAAGCATTTCCCGGCAAGGCCCGAAGCGAGGTTGAGTGTCTTCCTTAACTCTATGCTCCAGCCCGTGCAAACGGGAAATGCCGGGGTGCGCGGCTACCCGGCGCCGGGAAACTGCTGCGGCTGTACTGCTGATCCCCACCTGTTCAAAGCCATTACCAGCGTTGGCAGATTCTCCTCAAATTGCGGGCCCTTCTGGTGTACATTGAATGGCGATGAATCCTTTCCCTTCTGGCAACATGGAAGATCAGCTTGGGGAGTTACGCGCCCGTGTCCGGTGCATTGAAGAGGCTCTGGAGCGCGCGGGCATTCCATTGCCGGGAGCGGTAAAGCCACGCATGGAAAGTGCGGTTTCAAGCCAGGAGTCTTCTGGTATCCCATCGTTGGCGCCCGCGCCAGTACGCTCTCAGCCCGAGCCGGTTGTTCCGCCAAGCTTCAGTTCCTTTCCGCAGGCGCAGCCTGAAGACGCACGATCTCTCGAAAACCAAATCGGATCGCAGTGGTTCAACCGGGTCGGCATCCTGGCGGTCCTGATCGGCATGGCCTGGTTTTTGAAGTTCGCCATCGACAACCACTGGATCGGCCCGCTCGGCCGCATCCTCATCGGCCTGCTCGCCGGCGCGGCGCTGATTGCCTGGTCTGAGCGCTTTGACCGCCATGGGTACGTGGCTTTTGCGTATTCACTGAAAGCGGCTGGCAGCGGCATTCTTTATCTTTCCCTGTGGGCGGCGTTTTCCCTCTACCAGCTCATTCCGGCCGGTGCCGCTTTCGCGGCCATGATTCTTATCACCGCATTCAATGGCTTTCTCTCCTGGATCCGAGACGCGGAACTACTGGCTTTCTACGCGATCATCGGCGGCTTCAGCACGCCGCTGCTCATCTCGACCGGCGAGAACCATGAAGTTGCTTTGTTCTGCTATTTGCTTTTGCTCGACATCGCGGTGTTGGTTCTCGTCGTGCTGCGTCCCTGGTCGCGGCTGCTCTTTGCGGCCTTTCTGGGTTCCGTGTTCTACGTGGCCGCATGGTGGTTCAACTACTATTCGACGGTCCAGTTCGCCCGCACCGCATTCTTTCTTACCTGCTTCTTCATGATCTTTGCCTGTGCTCCCCGCCTTGCGCGTATTGAATTGGACGAAGCCGGCTCCTCCGCATGGGATGCGCTGGCCATGGTGGTGCTGCCCATCGCCAATGCCGCCCTGGGATTTCTGGCGTTCTATGCGCTCTTTGACATATCAAGCTTGCGCAACGCCGGACCGTGGATTGCCGTCGATTTTGCCGCGTTCTACCTGGTGTTGCTGCGCCTTCCTGCGCAAGGAGTGTGGCGTGCAAGCTCCGAACTGCTGTCAGCGCTGCATCTGGCGGCGGCGGTCGTCTTTCTTACCCTCGCCATTCCGCTGAAGGCCCATGGCCGCTGGCTCACCATCGGCTGGCTGGTGGAGGGCGCGGCCCTGCTGTGGGTTGCGAACCGCACGCGGCTCCTGTTGTTGCGGGTGCTGGCGATGCTTTGCCTCGCACTTGGGCTTGCCACTCTGCTGCTTATCAATCCGCCGGCATCCGTCATGCCATTTCTCAACCAGCGATTCGCAACCTACTGCGTCGCGATCGCTGTCTTCGCCCTGGTGGCCTGGATGGCGCGAAGCACGGTTGAGAGCGAACCCGCCGTAGCCGCTGTTCGCTGGCCCGCGCTCGCAGCCGCGGCTGCGCTCATCACGAGCCTCCTTATCCTGGTGGCCGTGGGCTGCGAGATTCACAGCTACTGGTGGTCCATGCGCTGGCGCGGCGATCGGTACCTCTTCGGCAACTATCGCATCTATGCGCAATTTACCTATTCGGCGTGGTTCATGATCTATGGCGCAATCCTGCTTGCCGCCGGGTTCTGGCGCCGCTCGGCGTTCCTGCGCTGGCAGGCGCTGGTGCTTCTGGCTTTGGCCATCGGCAAAGTCTTTCTGGTGGATATGAGCGCGCTGAGCCAGGGCCTTCGTATCCTGAGCTTCCTCGGGCTCGGTGTTTTGTTGCTTGCCGTCAGCTTTGCCTATCAGCGTGACTGGCTCAATCTGCGCGGACAAAGAGGCGCCGCGTCATGAGGTCGTTCGCGATTGTTCTTCTGCTAGCCGTTTTCGTGCCCTCGCCGCAGATTCAGTACTTCCGCTTCGAGCGGCCCGTGCAGCTCACGTCATCCGCCTCCGGGCAGACATGTTTTGTAGTCGATCCGGCGATCTTTGCCCACGCAGCTCTGCAGCTTGCCGATCTGCGCCTTTACCGCGGCGCCCTGGAGACGCCGTATGTCCTGCGGGCAGCCGCTCCCGCGCAATCCGCGGAGCAGCCGGTCACGCTCCTGAACCTGGGCCGGCGCGGCGGGCGAACCGTTTTTGACGCGGCGATGCCTGCCGGGAATTACAGCGACATCGCTCTTGCGGTTTCCGGTCACGACTTTATCGCCACTGTGACCGTCTCCGGTGGCCAGACCCCGGCTGAAACCGCCGCAACCCGGCTTGGCTCCTACACGATCTTCGACCTGACCGGGCAAAAGCTGGGCCGGAGCACAGTGCTTCACCTTCCGCAGTCGAGCTTTCCGTACTTGCACTTCAGCATCGCCGGCCCCATCGCTCCTGACAGTGTGACCGGCCTTTCGGTTCCGCGCCAGCCAGTGAGCCAGCCAAAGTATGTCGATGTCGCGCGGTCGACTGGCGTCGTCCAGCGGGGTCACTCCTCGGTGATGGAGTTCACCGTGCCCGCGCATATGCCGATCGATCGCATCGTCTTCGCGCCGGGCCGGCGGCCTGCCAGCTTCAGCCGCAATGTCAGTGTCGTTGCCGTCCCTGACATCACCCGGTCGACCGATAGACCCGAATTGCAGAGCCGGACGTCTTTCGGGAACCTTCTTCGCGTCCACGGCACGCGCGACGGGCGCCGCATCGACGAAGAACGCCTCGACATCGATGTGCCGGACCGAGATTTCGATGCGCCCTCGAAATGGACCATCACCATCGAGAACGGAGACGATCGGCCCATCCAGCTCAAATCCGTCACTCTGCAGATGCAGGAGCGTACGCTCTGCTTTGATGCTGTGGAAGGAGCCGCCTACACGCTTTATTACGGTGACGCTGCATTGGCCGCTCCGCGCTACGATTACGCCACGCTGTTCGCGCCTCAACCCAATGCCGCGCAGGCCACGCTCGGGCCGGAAAGGCACAATCCCGTCTTCAAGCCCCGCCCCGACACGCGCCCCTTTACCGAGAAACATCCGGTGTTGCTGTGGGTGGTGCTTGCTCTGGTCATCGCGCTTCTGGCCGCGATTGCCTTCCGCTCCGTAAAGCTCACCTCGCGGCCGCCGGCGTGAGAGCAATCATCTGTGTCTATCGAAGCGCGGGCCAGATGGCGAGATTCAAGCCCACCATGACCACCGCGAAAGCTGGAATGAGCAGCAGAGCCTTCTTCAGGCGGAGCGGGTCGCCTCCTGCGATGCCGCCGATGATCCGCGAACTGACCGCCAACCCGGCCCAACCGCAGGTAATTACGAACCCGATTGCCGTGCCTGTCATTTGCGGAAATGCCGTGCCGGTGATCGCGAGCGTTGTTGGAAAAACCGGCGCCATGGAGAGGCCTGCGAGAAATACGAGTGCCGCTGCAACTCCGGGATGTGCGGTCCGCAACATGAGGAACGTGGTAATCACAATGGCAATGGACGAGGCTAGAGTGACTTCGACCGCGGACACGCGCAGAAGAATCGGAGAGACTGCGAGCCGGCCGAGGAGCAGGCCGAGGGCGAAACCGAGCGAAAGGATGTTAAGAGCGCGCGACTCCGGAATGCCCTGGGCGATCAGGTGGCGCGGCAGCCAGTTCCAAACGCCGACCTCGCATGAGACGTAGAGGAACAGGAAGAATCCAAGCAGGTAAAGCAGCGGCCGCCCAAAGACGGAGCCCGAACCTGCGAGCACAAATCCCGATGTCCCTGCCGGTGCGGGCATCTTCGTCACTGCCTGGATCGTCAGTGTAACCACGGCGAGCAGCGCGACGGTCGAGCAAAGCCGCATCCAATTCTTCTTGAACAGATTGGCAGAGATGAAGGGAGTCACCAGCCCGCCGAGGCCAAAGAAAAGATTCAGGAGATTGAGCGCTGTGGCGCGATGTTCTGTACTCACTCCGCTGACCAGAGCATTCGCGCCAGTTACCACGATGCCGCCGCCTACTCCGAGCAGGAACAACAGGCTTACGATGCCGCCGAAGCCCCTTGACCGTGGCAGAGCAAAGAGCGCCGCGGCGATCAGCGACAAGCCCAGAATAAGCCCGATCTTGTCGCCGTTGCTGTCGAGCAGGGGGCCCACGCCGACGGAGGCGATCATCAGTCCCAGAGCCTGGGCGAAGGCGATGGTCCCGTTCTGGGAGGGAGTGAGCCGGAAACGATCCGACAGCTCGGGCAGAATGGTGCCCAGCATGGCGGCGATCATCCCGTAGACGAAGATGGCGAGAACAGCGGCAAAGATCAACAAGCGAGGGGCCTCCCTTGAAAAGACGCGCTCAGTAAAACTTCGGTCCCGCGACAAGTACGTTTTCCACGCGAAGCCGTCAGAATTGTAACGTTCAGCGGTCATGCGGCGCCAAGCGGCACGTTCTCGCGATAGAGTGGTCCTATCAGGCGACGGAGGAGACACCTTTGGGCGAACTCTGGAGCGACGTCAGGCACGCCTTGCATCTCTTCCTCAAGAGCCCAGGCTTTGTTGTTGCGGCGGTCTCAGCGCTGGCCCTCGGCATCGGAGCGAATACCGCGATCTTCACCGTGGTCAACACGGTGCTGCTGAAACCGCTTCCGTATCCTGATGCAGATCGTATCGTCGCGATCGAGAACTCCGGTCCCAATGGCAACGGCGCCATCATCTCCATTCCCAGATACCAGGTTTTCCGGCAGCAGACGGGCCTCTTCAAGGAGGTGGCCGCCTACGACTTTGCAGGCCCGGGTTTTAACCTTACCGGCGGACTGCCTCAACAGCTGCGCGGCATCCACGTTACAGAAGGTTATTTCCGGCTCTTTGGCGCGCCAGTCGTCCTGGGTCGCACCTTTACGCCTGAGGAAGATACACCTCATGGAGGCAACGTAGTGGTGTTGAGCTACGGCCTCTGGCAGCGCCGGTTTGGCGGGAATCCGAATGCCGTTGGAACCTCGCTTCCGCTCGGCAATGAGCCGTATACCATCGTCGGCGTGCTGGGTAAGGACTTTCACGCTGAACCTGAGGCTGATATCTGGCTGCCCTTCCAACTTGACATGAATAGCAGCAACCAGGCCGGCTACTTTCACGTGGTCGGAATGTTGAAGCCTGGCGTCACACTTGCCCAGGCCAATGCACAGATAAAGCTGGCCTCAGCGTTGTTTCACCGACTCTATCCGGAAGCGAATCCGAGGGTCGGGTTCGCTGTCGAGCCACTGCGCGATTCGATCATCGGGAACGTGCGTTCTTCGCTGCTGATTCTCCTGGGAGCAGTTGCCCTTGTGCTGTTGACCGCATGTGCCAACGTCGCAAACCTGATGCTGGTGCGAGCCACCGGACGCAAGCGGGAGTTTGCCATCCGCTCCGCGCTGGGAGCGAGCCGCACGCGCATCGTGCGCCAGTTGCTGACGGAAAGCGTCTTGCTTGCTGCTGCCGGGGGTGTCCTGGGTCTTGCCGCCGGTTTTGCCGGCGTGCGCGCTTTGCTCGCTGTCAGTCCGGCGGATCTTCCCCGCATCGGCGAGAGCGGCAGCGCCGTGGGTGTTGACTGGCGCGTGATGGGCTTCACGCTGGCGGCTTCGATGCTCACCGGCATTCTCTTCGGGCTTTATCCCGCGTTGAGCGCATCGCGTGCGGACCTGAGCTCCTCGCTTAAAGAGAGCTGCAATCCATCGGCTACGGGACTCCGGCAGGGCAAGGCGCGTTCACTGCTGGTCATCAGCGAAGTTTCGCTGGCGCTGGTGCTGCTGATCGGAGCTGCGTTGCTGATCCGCTCGTTTATCGCGCTGCGCAGCGTGAATCCCGGCTTCGACGCCCACAATGTGCTCACCATGGAGATGTCGCTCACGGGTGGCCGCTATCAAAAGACCTCCGGGGTGGCGCAACTGGCTCGCGACGGGCGCGAGCGGCTGAATAGCCTTCCCGGCGTTGAGGATTCGGCCCTCACCTGTTGTCTGCCCATTCAGGGCGAGTTCGGTATTCCGTTCGCCATCGTGGGCCGTCCCTTGATGGGCCCTCGGGATTTTCGGGACGCGGGATGGATGAGTATCTCCCCCGGCTACTTTGATGTCTTCAGAATCCCAGTACTGCGCGGACGCGCCTTCAACGACCAGGATGTAGCCGGCTCAACGCCAGTCGCGCTTATCAATCA
>JAJZNH010000463.1 GCA_021811745.1 Acidobacteriota bacterium | reverse complement strand
CGATCCGCGATCGAACGTCTATCCACTGAACATCCCGCGCACCTGCGGCTCGTGCCACGGCAATCCGGCGCTGGCCAAGAAGTACGGCCTGCCCAACGTTTATTCCGAGTATGTGGACTCCATCCATGGCTTGGCGCTCAGCAATGAGGGGTTGCTGGTGGCCGCCAACTGCCAGAGCTGCCACGGGTCGCACCATATCCTGAGCCACAAGAACCCGCAGAGCCCCACGTACAAAACCAGCATTCCCGCTACCTGCGGAAAATGCCACGCCGCGATCGAAGCTCGATACGAGGCGGGCATTCACGGCAAGGCCGCGGCAGCCGGCAACCTGAAAGCGCCGGTCTGTACCGACTGCCACACGGCGCACACCATCCTGCAGCCGACGGAAGCTTCCTTCCGTATGCAATCCACGCCTATTTGCGGCTCGTGTCACGAAGATAAGCTCTCCACCTACCGCGATACCTTCCACTCGCAGTTGGGTCTGTTGGGCGGCTACGTGCAGACGGCGCGCTGCTGGGACTGCCACAGAGCGCATCAGATTCTTCCCGCCTCCAACCCGCAGTCCGCCATCGCGCCCGGAAACCTGGTTGCCACCTGCAGCAAGTGTCACGCCGACGCCAACGTCAGCTTTGTGCAGTACCAGCCCCACGCCGACCCGCGCAACCGCAAGCTGAGCCCCGGCCTTTATTATGTGCGGCTGTTTATGAATCTGCTGCTGATCACGGTTCTGACGTTCTTTGTCATCCATACCCTGCTGTGGCTGATCCGCGCGCGGTACAACCAGATCAAGAACAACCATAAGGAGGAAGAAGGAGGCAAAGATGCCTGAGCTAGAGCAAATGCCGGTCGCAGAAGCCGTGCCGCACCGCGATAAGGTTCGCTACTATCTACGTTTCACGGCCGGACAGAGATTTCTGCATGCCACGCTGTTCACCACCTTCCTGGGACTGGCAGCGACGGGTATGTGCCTGCGCTTTAGCGACACAATCTGGGCTCGTGCCGTGGCCCGCGACGTGGGCGGCTTCGGCGCCATTCTCTTCTTCCACAAGCTGTGCGCAGTAGTCCTCACTCTGGCCTTTCTTGTCCACGTGAAAGACATCTTCACGCGCGGCGTGATGAATCGACAAAAGGGGATCTTCTGGGGGCCTACTTCCATGGTGGCCAATTGGAAGGACGTGAAGGATCTGTTCAAGCACTTTCGCTGGTTCCTGGGCCTCGGGCCCAAGCCGCAGTTCGAGCGCTACGCCTATTGGGAGAAGTTCGATTACTGGGCTGTCTTCTGGGGCATGGTGGTTATTGGGTTTTCCGGTTACGCCATGTGGTTCGCACCGTTCTTTGCGCACTTCCTGCCCGGCTGGGCGCTGAACGCCGTGCTCGTGATTCACTCGGAAGAGGGCCTGCTCGCCATTCTCTTCATCTTTTCCATCCACTTCGTGAATACCCATCTGCACCCCGACAGCTTTCCCATGGATATGGCCATCTTTACCGGGGTGGAGAGCGAGGAGGAGTTCAAGACCAGGCACCGGATGGAATACGAGAGGTTGGCCCAACAGGGCAAGCTGGAGGCGAGGATCGTGGAAGCGCCGGGATCCTGGCAGATCAACTTCTCCAAAGTGGTGGGCTTCACGGCCATCGCCATTGGCCTGACGCTGCTGGTGCTGACCCTGACCGCGTACTTCGGCTGAGGCGCGATGAGTGAAACCGGCGGTCGCGCGATGGCCAACCGGCCAGCTCGGCGCGCCGGACTCCCGCCCTGGTTCCTTCCTGGAGTGGCGAACGTTGCATCACGAAATCCCATCGTGACGGCTCTAGTTTGAATTGCCCATCATCGCCAGCGGCTTTTCGCGGTCGGTCTTCAGTGTGGGCACGGCAGCCAACAGGCTCTTCGTGTAGGGATGTTCAGGGCTCACAAGCAGGCGCACGCAGGGACCGGACTCCACGACCTGCCCGGCGCGCATCACCGCTACGCGACCGGCGATCTGGCCCACTACCGCCAGATCGTGAGAGATGAAGAGCATCGCCAGGCGATGTTCGCGCTGCAAATCCTTGAGCAGCGCCAGGATCTGCGCCTGCACGGTGACGTCGAGGGCCGTTGTGGGCTCGTCGGCGATGAGCAGGCGCGGACGGTTGATGAGCGCCATGGCGATGAGGATACGCTGCCGCTGGCCGCCTGAAAACTGGTGCGGGTAGTCGCCGTAGCGGCGTGCCGCATCGGCAATTGCTACGGCTTCGAGGGCCGCGATAGCCCTTCGCCTCGCCTCTTTGGCCGTCCACGAGCGCGCGTGCGCGGTGCCGCATTCGGCCACCTGGCGGCCGATAGACATCACCGGATTCAGCGCGGTCATCGGCTCCTGGAAGATCATGGCGATCTCGCGGCCACGGATGCGGCGCAAGCCGCCGTTCGAAAGCCGCAGCAGATCCGCCTCACCCGAGACCGCTGGGGGATCGGCGCCCTTGCCTCCAGTTGCTTCCTGCGCGCCGTGCGCCGCTGCCCCGCGCCACAAAATGCGCCCCGCCACCTGCGCCGTTGGCCCCAGCAGGCCCAGGATGGCAAGCGCCGTGGCGCTCTTGCCCGAGCCCGACTCGCCCACCAGTCCCAAAACCTCGCCCTCGTCGATGCTCAGGCTTGCGCCGCGCACCGCCTCCGCGGCTCCAAAGCGAACCCGAAGGTTCTGAATGTCGAGAAGAGCGCCCATGCAGCCATCCTACGGTGTCCTGCCCGCTGGCGTCCGCCGCGGCCGGCACAAGCCTGTTCCGCCAGCCAGTCAACCCTGTGTATAGTGGGTGGAACGCGGCCAATCTCCGTTCTGCCGCCGCTAACCGACCGCCCCACGGCCTCAAAGGACCAGGATGAAATGACGGAAGTCGAGGAGGGTTCCAGCACGCAAGCCGCCCTGGACCGCGCGGTGAGCCGTACCTATCGCCGGCTGGGCATCTACCTGATGTTCGCCTACGTGGTCGCCTTTCTTGACCGCGCCAATGTAGGCTATGCCAAACAAGCCTTGCAGGCCTCGGTGGGCATCTCGGATGCTGTCTACGCGCTGGGCGCGGGCCTTTTCTTCATCAGCTACTCGCTGTGCGGATTCCCCTCGAACCTGGTCCTGCACCGCATCGGCGCCAAGATCTGGATCTCCACCCTCATGGTAGGCTGGGGCGTCGCATCCATGGCCATGATGTTTGTGCATGGCAGCACGTCCTTCTATGTTTTGCGGCTGCTCGGCGGCATGGCCGAGGCGGGCTTCTTCCCCGGTTGCATCCTCTATCTCACCTATTGGTTCCCCAATCGCATTCGCGGCGAGATTCTGGGCTTCTACTACATCGGCGTGCCGCTGGCGCTGGTGGTGGGCGGGCCGCTGTCGGGCGCGCTGCTCGACCTGCACTCGCTCAGCCTCCTCGGCTGGCAGTGGATGTTCCTCGTGGAGGGCTTTCTGGCCTTCGCCATGGGGCTTTCAGCCTTCTACTTTTTGGACGACCGGCCCGCAAATGCCAAGTGGCTGCCCCCCGCGGAGAAGCTCGCGCTGACCACTGCCCTGGCTCGCGAGGAGGAAGAGCGCCGCTCCACCGGCCCCGCGGCCCTGCTGCCCATGCTGCGCGATCCACGCGTGCTGCGCTTTGTGCTCATCTACGGCATGATCCAGATGGGCGTCTATGCCGCGGTTTTCTATCTGCCCTCGCAGGTCTCCGCGCTCATGCACCGGCCGCAGGGGCTTGCCGTGGGCGCGGTCACTGCCATTCCCTGGCTCTTTTCCACGGCGGCCACCTACTGGCTGCCCAAGTGGGGCGACCGCTGGCACAACCATCGCAATCTGGCTGCGCTCACACTTTTCGTCACCGGCGTCGCCAGTTTTATCTTCCCCACCGCAGGTCCGCTTATGGCCCTCCTGATGCTCTGCATCGTGGCTTCCGGCGTTGTCGCGGTCCAGCCTCTTTTCTGGACCATGCCCACCGGCTATCTGGCCGACACTGCCAAGGCTGGCGGTATCGCCCTCATCGGCACCGGCAACCTCGGCGGATTCATCGCTCCCCCACTGAAGGTTTGGGCCGAGCAGCATTTTCATTCCTCGCACGCGGGGTTGTATCTTCTGGCCGCCGTTACTGTCATCGGCTCCGTCCTCATCGCGCTCACCAGCCACGGCGCCAAACGCGCGCATGCAGCGGCTGAAACTCCGTGAGGAATATAATCGGTCGCATGGCGGCGGGTGCAGAAAAGATACCGGAAGCTGGTACGGTACAGAAGAGTACATCGGCTAAGCTCCGTGTCCTTGAAGCGCGGTTGGCGGAGTTGGACAGCCTGATGGTGGCCTACTCGGGCGGCGTGGACTCGGCCTTTCTGGCCGGGACGGCCCATCGCGTAATGGGCGCGCGGATGCTGGCCGTGCTTGCTGACTCGCCCTCGCTGGCGCGGCGGGATCTGGAACAGGCCTGCGAGTTCGCCCGCTCGCTGGGAATGCCCCTCAAGGTGGTGGCGACCGATGAGTTGGACCGGCCCGAGTATGCGCGCAATGAGGCCGACCGGTGCTTCCACTGCAAGGACGAGCTGTTTGACGTAATGGAAGCGCTGGGTGGCAAGCTCGGCTTTACGCACATTGCTTACGGCATGAACGCCGATGACACCAGGGACTTTCGTCCTGGGCAGCGTGCGGCTGAGAAGCACGCCGTGCTGGCTCCGCTGGCCGAGGCCGGCCTGACCAAGCTGGAAGTTCGCGCGCTGGCAAAGGCGGCTGGCTACCCGCTGTGGGACCGCCCGGCGGCGCCCTGTCTTTCCTCGCGCGTCGAGTACGGCCGTACCGTGACCCGCGAAGTCCTTGAGCAGGTGGAGAAGGCCGAGGATAGCCTGCGCCAGCTGGGCTTTCGCGAGCTGCGCGTGCGCCATCACGGCGAGCTGGCCCGCGTGGAGATTGCCCGCCAGGAGTTGCCTCGCGCACTCACCCTGGAGATGCTGGACGCGATTACCGCGGCGCTGAAGCAGGCCGGGTTCAAATACGTTGCGCTCGATTGTGCGGGATTTCGCTCCGGCTCGCTGAACGCTGTTTTACCCGTTGAGGTGCTGGCGCGGCGGGGCGCTTAGAGGAAGCAGACTGTTTCCTCATGCGCATTCTTGCAAGATAGAGCGAGGCCTGAAGAAGAACCGCGTGACTTCCCGCTTGTTGCCGCGGCAGGGGCAGAAGCGTTTTATCTTGCGGTTTACAATCTTACTTAAGTGACCATCTTGAATTTAAGTCTTGAACGCGATGCGAATCGGTTATCTGGAGTGCTTTTCGGGCATCAGCGGTGACATGCTGCTGGGTGCACTGGTGGATGCGGGCGTGGCCTTCGAACGTCTTGAGGAAACGGCCGCCGCGCTGAACGTGGGCGCGCGCCTGGAGATGCGCAAGGTGATGCGCGGAGGGCTGGCGGCCACCAAGGTGGACGTGCTTACACCCGACTCTGCTCCTCATCGGCACCAGGAAGAACCAGGGCACAGCCACGATCGCCATGCGGCGCACAGTCACGAACATGGGCAGGGCCATCCTGAGCACGAAGCCCATGTCCATGAGCATGAAGCGCATCAGGAAACGCGCCACGGGCATGAGCACCCTCATGCATCCCATCGCTCGCTTTCGACAATCCTCGGCATCATCGCTGCTGCACCGCTCTCTGCAACGGTGAAGGAGCGCGCCAGCCGCGCCTTCCAGCTTCTAGGCGAGGCCGAGGCGGCCATTCATTCCATTCCCATCGAGAAGGTCCACTTCCACGAGGTGGGCGCCGTGGACACCATCGCCGATATCGTCTGCACGGCGGCCGGCTGCGAGACGCTGGGTGTGGACCGCTGGATGGCCTCGCCCTTGAACGTCGGTAGCGGCACGGTTCTTTGCCAGCATGGAACGCTGCCCGTCCCCGCACCGGCCACGCTGGCGCTGCTTGGCCAGGCGCCGGTCTACGCCGCCGGCGAGCCGCTGGAACGCGTCACGCCTACGGGCGCGGCACTGCTGCGCATGTTGGATGTGAGCTATGGACCGCTGCCCGCGATGCGCGTCGTGGCGCACGGCTACGGCGCGGGCGGGCGCGACACGCCCGGCGGGCCCAACCTGCTGCGCCTGCTGGTGGGTGAGCCAAGCGATGCGGCCATGGAATCCGATGCCACCGAACCCATCGCGGTCATTGAAGCAGTGATCGACGACGCCAGTCCGCAGTTGCTGGCCTACGCCAGTGAGCTGCTGCTCGAGGCCGGTGCGTGGGACGTCTACCGCGCCGCGGTGCAGATGAAAAAAGGCCGCACCGGCGTGCAGATGACCGTGCTCTCCAGTCCCGAACGGGCGCCCGCTCTGCGCGAGATCATCTTCCGCGAAACCACCACCATCGGCTTGCGCTGGCGCATTGAAAACAAGCTCGCCCTGCAGCGCGAGTTCGCCGAGGTCAAGACCGCCTGGGGCAAGGTGCGCATCAAGATCGCGCGCTGGCCCTCGGGCAAGGTCGCCAACGCCTCGCCCGAGTACGAGGACTGCCGCGCCCTCGCCGCGCAGCACGCGGTTCCGCTCAAACAGGTGATGGAAGCCGCCATGCGCGCCTACGCCCCATGAACGCAAAATAAGGAGGTCTCCAATGGATCGCGTCCGCATCGAGACGCTATTAAATCAGGTGCGCGAGGGCCGTACCGACGTAGAAGAAGCGCTGGAACAGCTGCGCATCCTGCCCTTTGAGGACCTGGGCTTCGCCAAGCTCGACCATCACCGCCCCTTGCGCACGGGCATGCCCGAGGTGATCTTTGCCGAGCGCAAGACCCCTGCCCAGGTAGCCACTATCTTTGCCCGCATGGCGCAGGCGGGCGGCAACGTGCTGGCCTCGCGCGCCTCGCGCGAGATCTTTGAGGCGGTGCTGAGCGTCGAACCGCGAGCCGTCTATCACGAGACCGCGCGCGCCATCACCCTCACGCAGGCTGAAATGGTTGCCGGCAAAGGCACCGTCGGCGTGGTCTGCGCCGGTACCAGCGATCTGTTCGTGGCCGAGGAGGCCGCAGTGACCGCGCGCTTGATGGGCAACACCGTCGAGCTGATCGCCGATGTGGGTGTGGCGGGCATTCATCGCCTGCTGGCGCAAAGAAACTCCCTGCAATCCGCCCGCGTGCTCATCGTGTGCGCCGGCATGGAAGGCGCGCTGCCCACGGTGGTCGGCGGCTTGGTGAACGCGCCCGTCATCGCCGTTCCCACCAGCGTGGGCTACGGCGCCTCGCTGGGCGGCGTAGCCGCTCTGCTGGGCATGTTGAATACCTGCTCGCCCAACGTCTCAGTGGTCAACATCGACAACGGCTTCGGCGCGGCCTGCATCGCCTCGCTCATCAATCACCTTTAGAGCACAACTTTGAAGTGCAGCGGCGGGGCAAGACATATCTTCGCTTCAGCCATCGGCCCGTTGGCAAATAGCGGCCGGAAGGCGCTGAGTCTGGTCGCGCTCT
>JAJZNH010000802.1:6147-7444 GCA_021811745.1 Acidobacteriota bacterium | reverse complement strand
AATACAGTTTACAGTTGTCAGCGGTCAGTTATCAGTGGTCAGGGGTCAACGGTTGGCGGGCTGGGAGATATACGAGAGACCAGCCGCGCGCTTGGCACGCACCCGTAAGTCCCGCTTGCATCGGCAGGAATACGAACATCCCTGATCTCTGAGCCCTGTCCCCTGCTTTTCTTCAGCTGAACAGGTCCTTCATCTTTTCGAGCAGGCTGGGCGATGTAGGCTTGTTCTCCACCGTGATTGACTCAGCCAGTTGCGCCACGAGATCGCGCTGCGCCCGGCTCAGCTTCCTGGGAATCTGCACGACAACCCTTACCAGCAGATCGCCGGTCCCTTTCTCATTGAGAAACGGGACGCCGCGGCCGCGGATGCGGAACTCCTTGCCGCTCTGCGTACCCTCGGGAATCTTCAGGCTGACGGGGCCATCGATGCCCGGAATCTCGATCTCAGCGCCAAGCGCGGCCTGGGGAAAGCTGATGGGGACGACACAGCGCAGGTTATAGCCGTCGCGCTCGAAGAAGTCGTGGGAGCGAACCGAGAGCACGACATACAAGTCGCCCTTGGCGCCGCCGAAGCGTCCGGAGTCGCCTTCCGCCGAATACCGGATGCGCGTGCCATCCTCGACGCCGGGCGGTACTTTTACATTGAGCTTGATCTCTTTTGATACCCGTGTCTCGCCACGGCAGGTCTGGCAGGGATCAGTGATCACCGAGCCGGCGCCGCCGCACGCGCCACAGGTGCGGGCCACGGAGAAAAAGCCCTGTTGGTAGCGGATCTGTCCGCGGCCGTGGCATTGGCTGCATGTGGTTGGACCCTGTCCGGAAGCGGTGCCGCGTCCCTGGCAGGTAGCGCAGGTTTCCAGCCGGCGCAGCTTTACCTCGGTCTCGGTGCCGAAGATGGCATCCTCAAAATCGATGGTCAGGTCGAAGCGCAGGTCGTCTCCGCGCTGCTGGCGGCTGGCGCGCTGCGAGGCCCCACCCATGTTGAACATCTCCCCAAAAAGATCGCCGAAGATGTCGCCTATATCGATGCCGCCGCCAAACGGTCCGGCGCCAAAGCCCTGGCCGCCCAGGCCGGCGTGGCCGTAACGGTCGTAGGCGGCGCGCTTGTCCGCGTCGCTCAGCACCTGGTAGGCTTCGCTGGCCTGCTTGAATTTTTCCTCGGCCGCGTGGTCGCCAGGGTTGCGGTCAGGATGAAATTTGAGGGCCTGCTTGCGATAGGCGCTCTTCAACTCCTGATCCGTGGCGTCGCGATAGACGCCCAAAACCTCGTAGTAATCTGCTTTGCTCACTCTAACTTC
>JAJZNH010000802.1:0-6137 GCA_021811745.1 Acidobacteriota bacterium | reverse complement strand
CTTCCAACTCCTGGCTTCTGGCTTCTGGCTTTCAGCCCGTCCTTCATACTCTGAATGCTTCGGCGCGCTTAAGCTCATAGCTGGCAGCTAGAAGCTGGACGCTCCCGGAGCCTCCTATTCGCTCGTCTGCTTTGGGTTGTGCACAATGCGCACCAATGCCGGGCGCAGAAGCCGGTCGCGCAACCGGTAGCCGCGGCGGATTTCTTCAGCCACGTGCTGATCGGGTAGATCATCGCGCTCAATCGAGCCGAGCGCTTCATGCACGCGCGGATCAAACGGCTCGCCCTCCGTGGGTACCGGCTGGACCTGCATCTGACGCAGAACATCCTCCATCTGTTTGACGATCAACTCTACACCCGAGCGCAACTGCTCTACCGACCCGGTTGCCTTGAGCGCCAACTGAAAGTGGTCCAGCACTGGTAGAAACTGCTCGACAACGTTTCCCACGGCATAGTCGCGAAACTCCTGCCGTTCCCGCTCCGTGCGCTTGCGCGCGTTGTCAAACTCCGCCTGCAGACGGGCCAGGCGGTCGAGCAACTGATCGCGCTCGGCCTTCAATTTGTCGTATTCCTCACGGCTCACCGGCTCCGCCGCCCGGGCAGGAGTTTCCTCCACGGCGGCTGCGGGAGCCTCCACCTCGTTCATCTCCGGAGCTGGCAACTCCGCGGCTGGATCGATTCCAGGTTCTTGCACAAGCTCTGCCGCCGCTCCGCAGGGCGCTGTCTCCACGGCTTCCAACTCGTTCAATTCCTTCTCCTGTTTTGGCATAGTTCTACGCATACTCTGCGAACACCCCCGCGAGAAAAACTGCGCTTTACTTTTATGATATTTCCTGCGGCGTATCTCCGCTCGTTCAAGGGGTAACGACACCGCCGGGCTGCGCCGGCGCCGAAGCAGCAGGCGACTCAAGAATGCGCTCGGAAAGACGCGCGATGTAGCTCACCGCCTGAATCATCTCCTGGTATTGGATGCGGGTGGGTGCGATAACGGCGACTGTGCCCAGGTTGGCGCTGCCCAGACGCGCCGGTGCGCCAATCAGCACCAGGTCCTGCATAGCTGGAGAAGCCTCGTCAAGTCCAACCACCACGCGCACTTCCTGCTGGCGTCCGTCCACGTATGCATTCAGCAATTCGACCAGCCGCTGCTTGGCTTCAAGCGCAATCAGCATCTGGCGGAGATGCTCGCGGTCCAGTTCGGTATTGATGAGATTTGCCATTCCGTCGACAAAGATGGCTTGCTCGGGCTCGCCCCCGGCCAGCGCCCCTTTCCGGCAAAGCTCCTCCACCGATGCCAGAAGCTGCTGGTAGGCCTCGCGTTCAGCCTCGACGCGCCGCTCCACCTCGGCGCGAATCCGCTCGATGGGCCAGCCGCGGAAATTCTCGTTCAGATACCGCGCCGCCGTTTCCAGTTCCAGATGTGTCATCTCCCGGTCCAGCGTGAGGGCGCGGTCCTGCACGGCACCCGCCTGCGTCACCAGCACGGCCAGCACCCTGCCCGTGGAGAGACGCGAAAAATGAATGTGTTCCAGAACCTGGCCGACGGTGGAACTGGCCAGCGCCACCCCCAGTCCGCTGGAAATGAGCGCCAGCACATGCGAAGTCCGCTCCAGATACTCGTGGGAACTGGCCACGCCCGTGTAGCTCTGCTCGATCTGTCCGCGCCGGGCATCGCTGAGCTGGGATGGACCAGGCCGAATCGTACTGGCCGTCTGTGCCCCGGCCGCCTGGCGGCTCGGTTGTGTGATCTGCTCCACGTAGTAGCGGAAAGCCGCAGCCGTCGGCGCCCGGCCGGCTGAAGTGTGCGGTTGCTCGAGCAATCCGGCTTCGCCCAGCGATGCCATGACGTTCCGGATCGTGGCTGAACTGAGCCCTTCCCGATTTGCAAAGAAATGCGCGACCGCCTGCGACGCTACCGGTTCGCCGGTGGCTATATACAGCTCTACAACTGCCATCAGCACCAGACGCTCTCGCGGACTGATGCGCGCATCAGGCATCTTCTTTGCTCTCCGTCCTGGCCTCGGCGTGGCTGGAAGGAATGCTCCCGGCCGCGCCGGACCTTGCCAGTAATCCTCTAACCGCTTATCTTTCTAGCGTTTATAAAGTAAAAATGAACAGAGATCCCGTTTCAATTCTAGAAAGGGCTATCAGTGGTGTCAAGGCGCGGACACCGTTTGCGGATCGTCGTAATATCCGGTATTGGTGCGAACTGTAACCTTCGGCTTGTCAACCTTCAACTTCAGCGCGTGATACTCATTGGGCCGGCGTGCGTGAGGCGGCTGAAATGAAATCGAATAGTAGCTGTTGGCATCCTGGATGCAACTGTCGATCCCGCCGGTCACATCATTGGTCGGGAATACGATGAGCCCACCGCTCTGCGTGGCAAGGACCTTCAGCGCGAGGTTGTCGGCAGTGGCCTGGTAAGGAGATCGCAACCCCTTGAGGTAATTCTGATAGAAATACGTGTGAGCGTCCGGCTCCCCATAGGCGACGCTGTCAACCGCAACTTGATCTTCGCGCATCCTGGCGGAGAGCGAGACGATCAGGTTGAAGAGTGACCTTTGATCTTTCGCCGAAGGCTGGTCCCATTCAGGACTGGTGAGCATAGGCCATCCCGGCCCCAGCCAGACCAGCATTTTCCTGCCGGGTACTCTTTCCAGATCGTGGACGACAGCCAAGAACAGTTCAAGAGAAATCTGATAGCGATCATCCTGGCCGTAGTCTCCCGCCCGCAACGTAATATCCCGGAGCCTGCTATCGGCTTTATCGAGCGTGGCGGCAAGCGCATTCCCGTCATACGAAGGCTGAGCGAGAACCTTGACCCCCGTGTCGGTCAAATACAGCAGGGAAACAGGGTACGTGAGATGCCCGCCGTTCTGGCGCAGGAAACTGGATACCTGCTGCCGTATATAGGCAATATGGCGGAACTGGATATTCACGGTATCAAACACAATCGCGAACGACACCGGAGGCGGAGGCTGATTCATGACCGCGTTGTAGGCATGAAAAGAGAGAACTGGCATGGGCTTCCCGTTGTCGAGAACGGTGAAATCCTTCGTGGTAAGCCCACGCACCGGCATTCCCTTCCCATCGGTAACAATAACATCAAGGTGAATGCGCCCGTCGCTGGAGGCGGTAACTGCTTCCGCACGCGGAATTTGCCTCTTTATGGCTGGGGCGTGCGGCGACTGCGCAGAGGTCTTCCCTTGCTGCGACTGAGCGCTACTGGGAGCAGCGGACGGCTGCGCATATGCGAACAAAGGCAGAAATACAATCCACGCTACACTGCTGTGGAGCAGGCCGTTCAAGAGTCTCTTCATGGAATTCAATCCTCCGAATCGGTGTCAAAGACATGGCAGGAAGCGTATTCTACACTTCCGATGAGGGGAGCCTGGAAAGCGGCGCTGCGACACCATGCACTTTCGCGTCTTGCCGCCAGTGTGGAATTCGGGCTCGTGCGGGTCTTACAATTAACCCTTACGTACTGTGAGCATAGACGCTGTTTTCCGGGTTCCCGGTTGTTCATCAAGTTTTTTTGGAGGCAATATGAAGTTCTGGCGCAGTGTCAATTTCACCCTATGCCTGGCGCTTGCCTGCGCGTTGTCCCTCTCCCTGCCGGCGCACGGAGCCAAGCAACCTGACAAAGCCAAGCAAGCCAACAATTTAACCAAGCACGCGCGCAAGATAGAGAGGAAGCTCGGCCACTATAAGCCCGGAACCCCAATCCACCTGGTGATGGGCGACGGCTCTGACCGCTATGGCACGCTTGGAAAGCTATCCCCCACCTCATTCTCGTTTACCGACGGAGACAGCAATGCCGTGGAAACGGTCCAATACAGTGATGTGGACAGCGCCCAGAAGGGTTCAGCCCCGATCGGGGAAGGCTCTGTACACCACCATCACCATTTACCGTTTTAGCGTCTGAAGGCGATTTTCGCGCTCCGTGCAGAAGCGCCCTCGCTGCAACTGCTTTGGGTGACCTGCCCATCGTGAATGCGGGACAGAATCGGCAGAACCCTGGAAGTTGCCGCTCATTTGGTTTCGTTGAGCGCCCGTTGGATGGTGCTGTCGAGGTCCGACATATCCGTCGAAACCTCCATATACGGCGATCCCTTGCTCTGGGACGTGACGATCCAGACTGTAGGCGTGTGGTTCACTCCGGTACGCACGCCGAGAGCATAGTCGGCTCTGACGGCATCAGCCAGTTTGCCCTGCGGATCGACGTCAAAGGGCAGGGTTAAGCCGTGGCTCTGGGCAAACTTCCGCGTAAAGTCTCTCAAAACACCCAGGTTATAGATATTCGGCTGGTTGGCGAAGACCGCATCCCGATAGTCGTCGCCGATCTTCTTGGAATGCGTGTCGAACCAGCGGGCATAGACGGCTGCCTGAAAGCTCCATGCGTGGTAGCGGATGGGAAAATCGTGGCGGATCCACGGAATGTGGTACTTTTCCGCAGCCGCCTTGATGATGGGATTATCGTGGCCACAGGTGGGGCACTCCATGTCCGCGAATTCAACGATGGCGACGCGCGCGCCCGGCGGCGGCTTCAGGCAGGAGGCGTCCAGCACCTGCGTAGCCGGCACGGAGCCGAATTGAGCGTGGCAAACAAGGGCAAAGGCCGCAAGCGCGGCCACTCCACACAGAAGACGCAGGCTGCGGAAATATCGGCTGAGAAAGGCCATAGAAGACGTACATCCCCCTTCCTGATTGTAATGCGCCGGACCCGGCTCTCCGGCTTGGTGGCGGCCACCGGCGCTGCTTCCACCCGCGCCATCTGCCGCCCCGGGCTGGTAGATTTTAAGGAGGGGTGAATCGAAATTTTCCCCTGCCGAGGCCATTTTTCCCTGTTCCGGATTTCAGGAAAGTACTATGTTTCACACTACAGAAGACATCCGCATCAAATGGACGAAGGTTGTTCTGCCGCCCGTTTTTCTTGAAGAAGAAAGGCCGGTCAACGAAGCCGCCTCCAACACCATCTTCAACACCCGCAAAGAGATCTCCGCGATCCTGAACGGGCGCGACTCGCGACTTCTGGTACTTGCCGGCCCCTGTTCGATTCACGACACCAAGGCGGCGCGCGAATACGCTGCGCTGCTCAGGGGCGCAATTGAGGAGTTTGCCGGCGAGCTGCGCATCGTGATGCGCGTGTACTTCGAGAAGCCGCGCACCACCATCGGCTGGAAGGGCCTGATCAACGACCCCCACCTCGATCAGTCCTTCAAGATCAACGACGGGCTGCGCATGGCGCGCCACCTGCTGCTGGACCTGGCCGAGATGGGCGTACCCACGGGCACCGAGTTTCTCGACATGATCTCGCCCCAGTACATTGCCGGACTGGTAAGCTGGGGAGCCATTGGAGCACGCACCACAGAAAGCCAGGTGCATCGCCAGTTGGTCTCCGGAGTCTCGTGCCCGGTGGGCTTCAAAAACGGGACCTCGGGAGACGTGCAGATCGCTATCGACGCCATTCTTTCGGCGGCGCACTCGCATACGTTTCTGGGCCACACCAAGCATGGGCAATCGGCCATCTTCGTCACCACCGGGAATCCCGACTGCCACATCATCCTGCGCGGCGGCCGCAAGACGGTGAACTACACCGCCGATTGCGTGGCCGACACGGCGGCGCGCATGGAGAAGGCCGGCATCGAGCCACGCATCATGATCGACTTCAGCCACGCCAACTCCAACAAGGACTACCGGCGGCAGGCGCTCGTCTGCCATGACGTAGCCGGGCAGATTGCGGCTGGAGACAAGCGCATTCTCGGCGCAATGATTGAGAGCAACCTTGTGGCCGGAGCGCAGAAGCTCGTCAAGGGCAAGCCGCTGGTCTATGGGCAGAGCATCACCGACGGCTGCATCGACTGGACGGAGACACACGAACTGCTCAAAGAATTGGCTGGCGCCGTTCGGTCCAGACAAAGGGAGTAGCTTCCCAATTCAGAAAGTAGGTTTCCCCGCTTCCCTTCCGCCAGGGCGGGTGGGAAGCGGGAAGACTTATCATGCCCTCAAGCGTGTCCCATCACCACCGTATGCGGGCTCATGGGAATGGGATGCGCGGTGATGCCGGTGAAGCCTGCTTCACTGTACATCGCCGTAAGCGCGCTCAACGGGTAGGCATCGCCGGCGGGGGTCGAGGTCAGC
>JAJZNH010000679.1 GCA_021811745.1 Acidobacteriota bacterium | reverse complement strand
CGCGATGCACAGGAGGCGCTGCGCCTGAGCGACCAGCAGATGCGGTCGATCATTGAGAGCATTCGGGATTACGCCATCTATCTGCTTGACCGCGAAGGCTGCGTCATGACATGGAACCTCGGCGCGGAGATCATCAAGGGGTATACCGCCGACGAGGTTCTCGGACTCCATTTCTCGCGCTTCTTTACAGAAGAGGATGTGGACCGAGGCAGACCGCGCGAACTTTTACGGTTAGCGCGGGAGCGCGGCCGCGTCGAGGAAGAAGGATGGCGGGTTCGCAAAGACGGCTCGCGTTTCTGGGCGAACGTCGTTGTCACCGCAATCCGGAACACCGCGGGCGAGGTGACCGGGTATGCCAAGGTGACGCGAGACGTTACTGACCGCAAACGCGCCGAGGAAGCAGTGCTCCTGCAATTAAGCAGCGCGCTGCTGGCCAATATGGATGTGAGCAAGCTTCTGGACGCCATTTCGGCGAGCCTTCGCGAGATTTTGCCGCATGACTGCGCGACGCTTGGCTTGTTTGACTTCAGGACGGACGAGTTGATGATCCAGTTTCTGGAAGCTGCGGAAGATTACGCCCGGCGCGGCGATGTGCGGCTGCAAAGAGATGGATCTCCGGCAGGGAAGGCGTTTCGTAGCCGTGAGCCGGTGGTGCTCGAGCAGATACCCGACATGAGCTTTGCCGCGGAATCCATGCAGCACCTGACGAGTCTGGGGATGAAGTCGGCGTGCTGGGTTCCGCTTATTTACCGCGGCGAAGCCATTGGAACCTTGATGGTGGCCAGCCGGCGCGAGGCTGCATTCGGCCAGCGCGAGGCAGCCATGCTTACCCAGGTCGCCAGCCAGGTGGCTATGGCCGTCAATCACGCCATGGCGTTTCAGCAGATCGCCGAGTTGCGCGACCGTCTCAGCCAGGAAAAGCAGTACCTCGAAGAAGAGATCAATCTCGAAAATCGTTTTGAGGATATTGTGGGCGAAAGTGCAGGCTTGCGTCAGGTGCTCAAGCAGATTGAGACGGTGGCGCCCACCGATGCGACCGTGCTCATCCAGGGCGAGACAGGAACGGGCAAGGAGCTTCTTGCCCGCGCCATTCATCGCCTCAGTCCGCGCAGTGAAAGAACGTTCGTCAAGCTCAACTGTGCGGCCATTCCCGCAGGGCTGCTGGAAAGCGAATTGTTTGGTCACGAAAAAGGCGCCTTTACCGGAGCCATCGCGCGTAAGGTCGGCCGCCTTGAACTGGCGCATGAAGGTACGCTCTTTCTGGACGAGATCGGCGAAATGCCGCTCGACCTGCAGCCAAAGCTGCTGCGGGCACTGCAGGAGCGCGAGATCGAACGGCTTGGTGGCAACCGGTCGATTTCGGTGAATGTGCGTCTGATTGCCGCCACCAACCGCGATCTGGCAAAGATGGTCGCCGAGAAGCAGTTCCGTAGCGATCTTTATTACAGGCTCAAGGTCTTCCCCATCTTCTCTCCGCCGCTGCGCGAACGCGCCGGAGATATTCCCGTGCTGGTCCGTCATTTCGTGGACACGCATAGCCGCCGCATGGGCAAAGCCATTCAGAGCATCCCGAAAGAGACCATGGAGGCGCTCACGCGCTGGCCGTGGCCCGGCAATATCCGCGAGCTCGAAAATTTTCTGGAGCGGGCGGTCATCCTGACTCGCGGTACGACGCTCTATGTTCCGCTGGCGGAATTGGAGACCGCCGCAGAGAAAGCCGCCACGGCGATCGAGGCCTCAACGCTCCATGACGCCGAGCGCGAACACATTCTTCGCGTGCTGCGGGAATGCGGGGGCCAGATCGGCGGCGAAGACGGCGCCGCCGCCCGTCTCGGACTCAAGCGAACCACGCTCAACTCCAAATTGAAAAAGCTCGGCATCGCACGAAGTGACTATATCTAGTCCCGGTGGCGGCATTTCGTCATCGTCACTTCGTCGCCGCATCGTTCGGCGTCTTCGTCTCCTTGTGCTCGTCAGCGTCTAACTTCTTTCCCGTCAATACGGATCAACAGCTCGCTCCTGCGCCGGCAAGTTTGGCGCGTAGCGTGCATTAAAGAAGGCATGGCGCAGGACGGGCCAGCATACGTTAAGAATTACAACGCAGGAAGATCAACAAAAGATCGTGATTACCCTGGAGGGGCGCGTCGCGGGGCCATGGGTGGCAGAACTGAGCCGCGTCTGGGTGGAAATGGCCCCGCGCATCTCTTCACGGAAGTTATGGCTCGACTTGCGCAATGTGACTTATGCGGACGGCGGAGGCAGGATGGTTCTCGGAGATATTTATATCCAGACTCGTGCCGGACTTATCACCAGTACGCCGTGGACTGAATATCTTGCCGGGGAAATCCGGAACAGCAAAGGAAATGGTATTGACGAGGAGGTCGAGAATGGAAGTAACTCGTAATACAGCCACCAATTGCAGAAATCTGATCCAGCGGGCAGGAACGTTCTCCAGCCAGATGTCGTCCGAGACATTGAGCGATCTCGCATCGACAGGACACTCACTCGCTTACCCTCCCGGCACCGTTCTGTTCTCTGAAAAGGATCCGTCAGGCAGCATCCTTCTTGTCGTTCACGGGGAAGTCAAGCTCTCGATGAATTCGAGCGATGGAAGGCGGCTTAGTTTGTGCATTGCGCGTCAGGGCGAGATCCTTGGACTTCCTTCCGCTCTTTCGGGCGCCCCGTACGAGATGACGGCCGAAACGCTTCATCCGTCGAAGATTGCTCACATCGGCCGGCGTGAGTTTTTCGCCTATCTTGCGCTACATCCGGAGGTTCACCAGATGCTCATGGGGCAGCTTGTCCGCCAATACAGCATGGCCTGCGAGCAGTTGCGCACCGTCTGCCTTTCTTCCTCGGCGCCGGAGAAACTCGCCCGTCTGCTTCTCGACTGGAGCGAGACCGGCCAGACAACGGAAGCTGGAACCCGCTTCCGTTTTACACTCACCCATGAGGAGATAGGCGAATTCATTGGCACATCCCGTGAAACAGTGACAAGAACGTTGAGCGCCTTCAAGAATCGCCGCCTGGTAACCTTTCACGGCTCCACGCTGACCATCCCCAATAAAACCGCGCTGGCAAGCTTCGCGCACTGTTAAGCGACCGCATCTTCGTTTTCATCGAACGTTCGGCAACGCGATCATCCTAAAAAGGCCCGCGGCCATTACGGCTGCGGGCCTTCGTACGTGCGCAAGTTCAGATGACGCTTACATGCCCGGAATCTGCGGATTCTGCGCCTTGGTGTTGAACTGGACGAGGTTGTGCTTCCTGTACTCGGTCAGGACATGACTGGCGAAAATGCCGAAGGCGTCGTTGCGGCGCTCTGCCAGGAGTTCATCGCGTGTCTGGTCGAAGTTTTTGGCGATCTCCTCGGCGGTTGGCTCCTGCTTATCGATGATCTTGGCAACGACCCCGGCGTTCGGAGTAGCGATGGGTCCGCTGATGGCGCCCACGGGAAGATTGAAGAGCTGCGGAGCCACCTGGCCCACGGCGCCCAGATCGGGCACCTGGCCAGCGGGTGTGATTTCATCGCTGGTCTCCATGGTCGCGCCCATTTGCTTGGCGGCCTTGGCCAAATCGCCCATGTACTTTGCCTTGTTCGCAAATTCCCGCGTCTTCTGGTCGAGCAGCTTGGGAAGCTGCTCATTGCGATAGTCATCCAGAATGTGGCTCTTCCAGGCGGCAAAGGTGGGTGCATGCGCAGCATGAATTCCCGTCACCTGGAAAATTGCGTAGCCCTCGCCGGTGGACGCCTCTTGCGGAGGATCACCCTGCTTGGAAGCAAATGCCCTGGTGAGGATCTGCGTGCTGTCGGGCAGCGCGCCAATGATGCCCTGCTGCGCGATGTAGGGCGACGTCACCAACTGCAGGTGATGGGCCGCGGCTGTCTTCTGGAGGCTGTCCTTTATGGCCTCAGAGGTAAGCTCCCGGGCGTAGTTCTCCTCGGCCTGCGACTCCTTTTGGCGGGTCAAAGTGGCCTCGATGGTGGCCTGCACCTCGCTGAGCGGCTGCACGTGCGCGGGCTGGCGCGCCTCCACCTGCACGATGTGATAGCCGTACTGGCTCCTCACGATCGTGTAGACGCCAATCTTCTGAGTAAAGATGGCGTGGTCAAAGGGCGGCACCATCGTTCCGCGCCGTACAAAGCCCAGTTCTCCACCCGAGTCCTTGCTTCCGGGGTCATCGGAGTATTCCTTGGCGAGCTTGGCGAAGTCGGCGCCATTCTGGAGCTGCTTGAGAATCGATTCCGCCTTCGTCTTGGCCGCGGCGTCGGTTTTGGGGTCGGCGCCGTCCGGAACTTTGATCAGGATATGGCGCGACTTGGCCTCTTCCGGAATCGAATAGTCACCCTGGTGATCGCTATAGTACTGCTGAATCTCCTGCTGTGTAGGCTTCGGCACGCCGCCGGGCAGATCGCTGGCGGTGAAGGCGAAGTATGTAATCTGGCGCTCCTCGGGCACCGCATTCGCGTAGCGCGCGGCGTTCTTCTTGAAGAAAGCCTGGAGTTCGGCGTCGGAGGGATTGATCTGGTTGCGCAGATTGTCGGCGCTGAGCACCGCATAGTCAAACTTGATCTTGATGTTGGCCTTGCGGTAAGCCTCGCGCACCGCCTGATCGCTTACGGTAACACCTCCGGTGATCAGCGCTTGCAGGCGGCGGATGGCGATGTCGCGCTTGATGCCGGCTTCAAATTCGCCTACCGACATATCCAGCCGGTTGGCAATCAGCGAAGCATAGGCGTCGCTGCCGATGAACTGGCCGTGGGGGAAGAGCACCTCGCCGGTGGGGCCGGAACGAAGGTAGTTGCGCACATCGTTGTCGGTCACATCGATCCCCAGCTTCTTCGCCTCCTGGACCATGATTTCCTGCTGCACGAGCTGCTGGCCAACCTGCTGCTCGAAGAAATTGAGGATCGTGGGATTGTCGGCATATTGAGGATTGCGCTGCATCAGCTGCTGGCGGGCTTCTTTTTCCACCTCTGTCTGGCTCACCGTTGCGCCCGACGCAAAAAAGCGGCTATACCAATGGGGATAAACTACCGCAAAGGTATCGCTTGAGGATGCACCCATGCCCATCAGGCCGGGAATCAGGTAAACCACCATCGACACCGATGCGGCGGCGATGATGACAACCAGAAGCGCCTTTACCAGGCGGTTATCTGTCTGCAGGAAACGAATCATGGATGGACTTAGACCTTCAACTCTCTACGCGTGGCGGGGTGGATTCCAGTGCGCAGCGCGAAAAAGCCCGCGCCGCACTTCCCGCCAATGCGCAACTCTCGCTGGATGCGACAGTGTCATTATAGATGAGGGAAACCCGGAAAATCTGCCGGAACGCGTTCGCTTCGGCCCGGGATCGAGCGGAGAAAGAAGCGAATGTTCGAACGCTACACGCAAAAGGCGCGCCGCGCAATCTTCTTTGCCCGGGATGAGGCAAAGGCGTTCGGGGCATCTTACATCGAATCCGAACATCTGGTGCTCGGCATGTTGCGCGAGGAACAAGGCCTTGCGGCACGCATGCTTCACAAGAGCGGCGCAGACGTGAATCGCACGCGGGAGATGCTGGATACCCGGCTCCGGGAATCTCCAGATGCATAAGAAGATAGCGGACGCCCAACCTTCGAGGCGCCCGCCGCTTTCATAGATTGTTTGGCCTTTACCGCCAGTAGTAGAGGCCGCCCATCATGTAATAGGGGCGGTAGTAGACTGGCGGATAGCCGTACATATACCCGTACGGATACGCATAAGAGGGGTAGGGGCGATAAGGATAGCCATAGGGGGCATTTCCTCGGCGATAGAGCCTGGGGCCGCCCTGATCGAGTCCCTGGGCCAACCGCGCCGCCTCTTCCGGGCTTACCGGAGCCACCGTGAGCGGAGCCATCAGGTGGAACGTGACAAGCGCCTCGGCTGGAATCCAAGCCGTTGGCCCGTGCGTCGCGGCCGAAGCCGCTGTTCCGATGGTGCCGCCACTTACGGCGCCGATCGCCGCGCCGCCGCCGCCGCCCGCCATGCCGCCGATGAGCGCGCCCAACAGAGCGCCGCCGATGGCGCTGCCAGCCGTCCGGCCGGTCTTACTTGGCCCCTTTACCCTGAATTGATCGGTCTGGATAGGGTAGGTACGCCCGCTCAGATCCAGCGAGGTGAGCGTGAGCGCCAGTTCCGGGCTGCCTTTGATGGGACCGGATTGTTTGACCTCGGTTACCACGCCATGGACGGTTGCGCCCCGCGGAATCGCCAGGACACCGCCCAAGGTGACGTCGCGGATGAGAGTGAATTGCACTGGCGTGCCATCCACCGCCCTCTTGCTGCTTACCGGTTCGCTGGTGCGAAGCTGCAGAAGCGTCCCCGCAGGCACTTTCACGGGAGCAGTAGCAGTTCTATAGGTTGGGCCATAGGACGGCGGTTCTTGTGCGTACGGCGTCTGATTGTATGGCCCCCGATTATACGGCCCCTGCGCGTACGGCCCCTGGTTATATGGTCCCTGATTGTACGGTCCTTGGGCAGACGGTCCCTGGTTATACGGCCCCTGGTCATACGGTCCTTGCGCGTACGGTCCCTGGTTATACGGCCCCTGGTCATACGGTCCTTGCGCGTACGGCCCCTGGTTATACGGTCCTTGAGCCGGCGGGGCCGGGTTATACGGGGCCCGATTGGCTGTCCCGTTATCAGGAGCAGGCGCCGGCATCGTATTGGGCTGGTTTTCGGCCGTCTGCGGCGCTGTCCCTTCGTCCGGGGCCAGGGGCGATTGCGTATCCTGCGGGTTCACCGCTTGCTGCGGATTGCCGACTTTCAGATTATTGTGAACTTTGGTCACCCCCGGGACCTTGCCGGCGATCGAGCCGGCCAGCTCCTTGTTTGCTTCGCTGGCAACGACGCCTGAGAGCGTCACCTCGCTTTGGATCGTGGCAGCCGTAATCAGGTCGTTCTTGAGCGTCTGAGAAGCGTCGAGAGCGTGAACCACATCCATCTCGATCTGCGCATCTGTGCGCTGACCGCTTGCCACGGCCGGCGGATTCTGTTGCGCCGGGACCGCCGAATTGTCCTGCGCAGGCGCGATCGCACCGCATAGGAGGATCGCCAAGGCCCATGCCAAACCCTTAGGAAAAGCTGTTCGCAGCAGTGGCTCTTTCGTCGTCATGTTCTTCCTCTGCCTCTTACGATTCTGCGGCTTCGGTTCCGTGCCCGGCAAGACATTTACAGCCACACCGCTTAGATGCCCCCCGAGACGCCTTGGACACTTTCCGCCGCAGGCCGTCACTGGTAAAGACCCGGCCGCCGAGGAAAAGTTTTGCCTCCGGACGGCGCATGTGCAAGGAAGTCAGAAAGAAGGAGAAGAAAATCCGCAAGGATTTTCTCCTGTTGAAACTCCCGGTTCAGCCGGGCATCCAACCGCCTGGAGGTCATCCATGGCAGAACGGCTGAACTACGCCAAAGCATTCCCCGAAGGTGTCCACGCCGTGCTTGGGATGGAGAAGGCGATTCGA
>JAJZNH010000673.1 GCA_021811745.1 Acidobacteriota bacterium | reverse complement strand
CGCTCCGCGCAGCAGCGGGCCGGCTACAATCGCGAACTTGTCGCGGGCTTCCTGGCGGCCTTTGCCGCCGCGCGCGAGGAGCACGGTCTTCCGGGCCATCCCGACCTGAATGCGATTCTCCGCTTGCCTGGCGCCTTGCAGGCCGACAATCGCGGCGACGAAGAACTGGCTGCTCTGGCCGAGAGCGTCCGGCAGAACATCGAGCCGCTGCTCGCAGAATTGAAGACGATGCGGGCGCGCGAGGGCGAAGCTCTTAGTGCCATCCTGCATGGCACACTCGACCGGCTGGCCGAGGCCACTGCGGGTGTGGCCGAGTTGCGCCCCGAAGTCGAGCAGCGTTACCAGGAGAGGCTTACACAGCGCCTGGTGACCGCCGCGGGCAATGAGTTCAATCGCCAGCGGTTGCTGGAGGAGGTTGCCGTGCTCGTTGACCGCAGCGACATTTCAGAGGAACTGGAGCGCATGACCACGCACATCGCGCACTTCCGCGAGCTGCTCGCCACCGGCGGCGAGATCGGTAAGAAGCTGGATTTTCTCCTTCAGGAAATGAATCGCGAGGCCAATACGCTGCTCTCGAAGACCAGCGGCGTGGGAGGCAAAGGCATGCGCGTCACCGAACTGGGACTGGCCATGAAGGCGGAGATCGAAAAGACACGCGAACAGATTCAGAATGTGGAGTAAGGCGAAGCAGCGAACAGAGATCAGGGGGCAGGGAAGAGAGATTAGAGCATTTTTGGGCGGCTCCCGACCTCTACAACTGACAACTGAAAGCTGACAATCAAGGAGACAATTTGGCAGGAATTCTCTTCATTATTTCGGCGCCTTCCGGCTCGGGCAAGAGCACGCTGGTCAATGAACTGCGCAAGCAGGTTACGGGCATTGAGTTTGCCATCTCATGGACGACGCGCCCGCCGCGCGGTTCTGAAGAGAATGGACGCGAGTACAACTTCACCACCCGCGAGCAGTTCGAGCAGATGATTGCCGACGGCGTCTTTCTTGAGTACGCCGAGGTCTTCGGCAATCTCTACGGCACGGCCCGCCATTCGCTCGAAGAAGCCCGCATCGCCGGGCACGATCTTCTGCTCGATATCGATGTGCAGGGAGCCAAACAAGTGCGCGGCAAATTGCCCGAGGCCGTGAGCATCTTTGTCATGCCTCCCAATCCCAAGGTCCTGCGCACCCGCCTGCGCAACCGCAGCCGCGCCGAGGGCGTCATCAACGAGGCCGAACTCTACCGCCGCCTCCACGAAGCGAGCAAGGAGATTGAGAATTATCGGGACTACGGCTATATTCTGGTTAATGACATTCTCGACCGGGCGGTAGCGCAGTTGGAGGCTATTGTGCTGGCTGAACGCTTCTATCGCAATGGCGAGGCCATTGCCTACCGTTCACGACGAGTGTTAGAGGTAGCCGCGGGTTGCCTGCAGGTCAACTCGCACGAGCGGCTCAAGCCTGTGCTTGAGGCCTTCGGCATCATCGGCGGCGCCTCGGGTCAGCAGCAGTTGCAGTTCGAGGAGGACTCCAATGACGATTGAGACCAAGTTCGATTCCAACTACCGCAAGGTTCTGGTTGCCGCGCGCCGCGCCCGCCAGTTGCAGAACGGCTCCCGCGCGCTGATCGCCAGCCATTCCACCAAGGCCTGCCGCATCGCGCAGGAAGAGGTCGACGCCGGCAAGATAGCCTACGTCAAGACCGAGACCGAGGTGCACAAGCCCCTGGTCGAAGGCCCCGCCGTTCCCATTCTGCTCAGCTAGCCTGGGATGGGGGATCAGGAGGCGGGGTCAGTAGTCGGAGATCTGGATCAATCGGTCCGCGCTCAACCTGCGCAGCGAATGCACAAGGGCATGAACTGCCTTAAGCCCTTTCACTGTCGCATGATCTCCGCATCATCACGCGAGGGGCATTCGGCTTGTGTCCAACCCCATGCGGTTCTTGCGCCGAGCGGGCGCGGCCTCTGGGTTGTCTCTGCGCCGAATCCAAATTTGAGCGCGCGCCGCGCCTTCTTCAGTCCCTGACAACCGATCCCTCATCCCTGACCCCTGACCCCTGATCTACAATCAAGCCATGAGAGTCACTGTCGGCGTCACCGGGGGAATCGCCGCCTACAAGGCAGCGGAACTCGTGCGTGCCTTGCAACGTCAGGCCATTGAAGTGCATGTGGTGATGACCGAGGCAGCCACCCGCTTTGTGCAGCCGCTGACCTTCGCCGCCCTCACCGGGCACAAGGTCATCACCAGCATCTGGGGGGATGCCGCCACAGGTCAGAGCGCCGATGAAAGCACCATCGAGCACATCGGCGAAGCGCAATGGACGCAGGCCCTCGTCGTAGCCCCGGCCACGGCCGACATCCTCGCCAAGTTCGCTCACGGCATTGCCGACGATTTCCTCACCACGATGTATCTGGCCACGACCGCCCCGGTTCTGGTGGCTCCGGCCATGAATGTGAATATGTGGCGCCACCCCGCCACGCAGGCCAACGTTGAAGTGCTCCGCCAGCGCGGCGTGCGCATCGTGGAACCGGGTACTGGCGAACTGGCCTGCGGGATGGTCGGCGCGGGGCGCATGGCCGAACCCGATCTGATTGCCGAGGCCGTCATCAACACGCTCGGCAGCCGCCACGATCTCACCGGTGAAACCGTACTCGTCACTGCCGGTGGCACACGCGAGGCGCTCGACCCAGTACGCTTTCTGGGCAACCGCTCCAGCGGCAAAATGGGCTATGCGATTGCCGAGGCCGCGCGTAGCCGCGGCGCCAAAGTCATCCTCGTCAGTGGTCCCACAGCCCTGCATCAGCCCTCGCACTGTGACTTGATCAAAGTCACCAGCGCCGAGGAGATGCGCCAGGCTGTGCTTGCGCACCTGGGCGAGGCGACGCTCGTCATCAAGGCCGCGGCTGTGGCCGATTATCGCCCGGTGAAAGTTTCCGAGCAGAAGCTGAAGCGCAGCGGCCCGCTCACGCTCGAACTTGCGCCAACAGAAGACATTCTGGCCGAAGTTGTGCGCCGCCGCCTTCCCGGTCAGCTCATCATCGGCTTTGCAGCCGAAACCGAGAACCGCGTGGAGAATGCGCGCACCAAGCTCCTGCGCAAGGGCGCCGATGCGATTGTGCTCAACGACGTAGCCTCAGCCAACGTCGGCATCGACGCTGACACCAACGCGGTGACCTTCCTGACTGCCACCACAGCGATTGAACTGCCGGAGATGCCCAAGCGATCGCTTGCCGACCGCATCCTCGACGAGATTCTTGTGCTGCGCCGTCCCCGCTCACTGGTTGTGGAGCTCGATGAGGGCGCAGACACGAAGCCCCGGCGGCAGGGCGCGGCTGACGAGACCATTGTTCCCGCCGCAAGCCGCCGCCAGCTTATTGTGGAGTAAGCCGCGTGGCGCAACCGCTCGATCCCACAACCCGCGATGCCATCGCCGAGCGCATCCGTTTCTATCGCGATCTGGGCGTCACTGATCTCTACCGCCGCGCCGTGGACACAGCGCCGGCCGACGGGGTGGGGGCAGACACAGGTACAGACATGGGTGCCCCGGGTCCCGCTTCCGAGACCCGGGTCTCGTCAACTCAACCCAACTTCATTGGAGAGGAACCCGCCATTCCCGCACGCAAAGGTTTTTCCCCGCCCCCGCAGAGTGCAACGGTCATTCCGGCCGCCGCGCGTCCTGCTGCCCTCAAGCTCATTCGCGAAGAGATCGGCGACTGCACCCGCTGCGCCCTCCACAAGGGACGCAACAAACTGGTCTTCGCTGACGGCGACCCCAACGCCCGCCTCATGTTTGTAGGCGAGGGGCCGGGCGCGGACGAAGACGCGCAGGGCCTGCCTTTCGTGGGCCGCGCCGGGCAGCTACTCAACAACATGATCACCGCCATGGGCCTGCGCCGCGAGGAGGTTTACATCGCCAACGTGGTCAAGTGCCGCCCGCCCGGCAACCGCACGCCCGAGCCGGAGGAAGCCAATACCTGCATGCCGTTCCTGCTCCGGCAGATCGATGTGGTGCGGCCAGACGTTCTGGTGGCGCTGGGCGCTACCGCCGCCACGTACCTTCTCGGCGCGCGCCAGCCTCTGGCCGGCCTGCGCGGCCGTGTTCACTCTGTGCGCGGAGCCAGGCTCATCGTCACGTACCATCCGGCCTATCTGCTCCGCGACCCGCGGCAGAAGAAAGAAGCCTGGGCCGATTTGCAGATTGCCATGAAAGAACTGGGTCTGAAGCCGCCAGGCCGGAAATGACTGCGGACCGCATCAAGCGGATTCCTTCGTTCTCAGGTTGACCCATGCGCGCCGGAGCCGTCTTACTGTTTGCGTGCTCCGGCAGTTAGGCAGGCATGGGCGTGACAGACCGGGCTCCATGCGGAAAGCGCCAGCATCGATTTCGCTGCCCTTTCAGAAGGGCAACAAAATCAGTAGCATAATCCGTACGGATCGTAGTAGAGTCAATACCAGAGACGCCAGTGAGGTTACTCCATTGATCAAGCAGGACATCGTTCATCATGTCATCGAGCGTACCGGTCTCCCGCGCAGCAAGGCGGAGGCCGCAGTGGACACCGTCTTTGAGGGCCTTAAGCAAGCCCTTGCCGCCGGTGAGCGCATCGAACTGCGCGGGTTTGGCGTTTTCAGCGTGCGCGCCCGCAAAACCGGGATCGGCCGCAATCCCCGCACCGGAACTGAGGTAAGCATCGCTCCCGGAAAGGCAGTGCGTTTCAAACCGGGCAAGGAACTGCACGCTCTGGAACCCGGCGCGACGCCGCCCGGCGCGTAAGAGCGCACCCGGCCAGCGGAAACCATCTCTTTCCATGCAGTCTGGGTGCTGTTGATGTTGCCGGGCCCCAAGGCGATTGGTCCAGCCACCGGCCTCTGCGCCCACTCTGCGCGAGGTCGAACTGCGGCACTCTTCAGTCGCGCTGAGAACGTTGAGGAATCCGGTGCGCTCTATCTTTCGCGAGTATGGCCTGCCTGCAATTCTGCTCGTAGTCACCGTGGTGACCACCACCGCTAACGGCGCCCGCTTTATGCAGAACTTCCTGGAGGGCCTGCCGCCCGTGGCCAGCGATGCCGACATCTGGCCCTGGCCTTGGCTGGCGCGCCATCCCCACCTCTACATCAATGGTTGGGAGTTCTCCGCTACGCTCCTCGGCATTCTACTCGTCCACGAGTTCGGCCACTATATCGCCTGCCGTGTGCACCGCATCCACGCCACGCTGCCCTGGGTGCTGCCCGCGCCCACCCTCAGCGGCACGGCCGGCGCCGTCATCCAGATCCAATCGCGCATCCCTACCCGCGACGCGCTGATGGATGTGGGCATCTACGGCCCGCTCGCCGGCTATCTTGCTTCCGTACTGGCAGTGGCCGCAGGCTTTGTCCTGAGCTTAAACACCCACGCCAATCCCGCCGATGCCATCATCCAATTCGGCGGAGAGCCGCTGACCATCCGCCTGCTCCACGGTCTTGTCGCGCGCTGGGACCCGCTCCTGCCATCCTTCAACCGGCTCTCGCCCCATCCCGTGCTCGTCGCCGGCTGGATCGGCCTCTTCATCACCGCCCTGAACCTGATCCCCGGCGGACAACTCGACGGCGGACACATCCTTTACTCCATCTCACCCCGCCTCCACAAGGCGATCACGCTGGCACTGCCCTTCGCGCTCTTTGTCGCCGGCGCCGTCTTTTGGGTGGGCTGGATCCTTTGGGGCGTCATCCTGCTTATTCCCGCCATGCGCCACCCCAGAGTAGAACCGGAACCGGCACTTAGCGGCCACCGCCGCATCCTGGGAATCGCCGCGCTCGTCATCTTCCTCCTCACCTTTACGCCCACCCCCTTCGCGGGCAGTTCGCTGGTGAGCATCATTCACCCGCATGCCTCCGCGGCGGCGCAATAGGGCGCTTCGCCTAACTTCCGCGTTTGGCAGGACGCGATCTCCTGTTCAGCTCCCCCTTGATCTCTCCAGAAAGCGCACTATAATACCGCCAACCAGAAAGGCCTTCACCTGTGAGCCGCGAAAGAGAGGGATCGTCTCGCGAGCGGCGGCTGCCTGAGCTGAATTCGTTGGGATAGGACACGAGGTGGGATACGATGCTTCACTCACTCCCATCGTCACGAGCCGGCCTGTTGGGCTCCCTTTTCCAGGGTTATGAGGGCCCCGCGTTCTCCATCCGGCTGTGGGACGGCTGGCGGTGGTCTTCGCGGCCGGACGAAACTCCGGCCTTCACCATCTCGATCGCCACCCCCGCGGCTCTGGCTTCATTCCTGTTTTCATCCGATGAAATTACCCTGGGTGAGGCGTTTATTCATCGCGCCCTCGACATCGACGGGGATCTCTTGGCGGTTTTTTCGGTTGCCGAATATCTTTTCGGTCGTTCCCGCGACTTAAAGCAGCGGCTGATGGGATCCATCCTGCGCGCGGCAGCAGACGCCGGACGATGGTTCCGGCACGGAGCGCAAAGCTGTATGCGCCGAGACTGCGCGGCGATCTCCTACCACTACGATCAGCCTCTCGAATTCTTCCGGCCGTGGCTGGGCAATTCGCTCGTCTACTCCTGCGCGTACTTTCGAACCGCCGACGATTCTCTTGATCGCGCCCAGACGCAAAAACTTGAGACCATCTGCCGTAAGCTGCGCATCGAACCCGGGGAGCATTTTCTGGACATAGGATGCGGGTGGGGAAGCCTCGTCCTCCACGCTGCAGGCGAGCACCATGCGCATGCCTGCGGCATCACACTCAGCCAAAGCCAGGCTGAAACGGCAAAACGCAGAATCGCGGAAGCAGGGCTGAACACAAGTTGCTCGGTTGAACTGCTCGACTACCGCCAATGCAAAGACCTCTACGGAAGCTTCGACAAGATCGCCAGTGTGGGAATGTATGAACACGTAGGATTGAAGAACCTGCGCCAGTACTTCAAAATCGCATATCAACTGCTGCGGCCGGGCGGCGTGTTTCTCAATCACGGCATCGCGCGTTCCTCGGTGTCGCCGGTGCGCAACGACTCCTTCATCGAGCGCTACGTCTTCCCCGACGGCAGGCTGGTTACGTTGCCACAGGCGCTTCAGGCCGCGGAAGCTGCCGGCCTGGAGGTGCGCGACGTCGAAAATCTGCGCGAGCACTACGAGCGCACCCTGTGCCATTGGGTCGAGGGCCTTCGGCAGAATGAACCCGCGCTGCTCAAGCATGTGCCTGAGTCAACCTATCGCATTTGGCTGCTGTATATGGCAGGGTCGGCCGCGGCCTTTCGCAAGGGCGATATCGCGGTCTACCAGGTTCTGCTCAGCCGGCCCGATGGCGGGCACAGCCGCCTGCCTCTGGTCCGCGAAGACTGGTATCGCCAACGCAGGCAGGAAGTTGGCTGCGGATGAACCTACGGTGTTCCCTCAGCTTGCATGAGCGCGTTCTGCGCGGCTACTCGTAGTAGGTTGCCGTGGTGGCGTCGGTCTCCCAGATGGTGCAGTCCTTCACGCGCACGCGGCCCGCGGTCATGCCGGCAAGTTGCTTA
>JAJZNH010000392.1 GCA_021811745.1 Acidobacteriota bacterium | reverse complement strand
GGTATGCGCCCCTTGATTTCGTGTTCAGTGCAAGGGCACACCATAGTTGTATTCATGGTTCACTGCGCCAATGCTACTATTCCCGCAATGGAGGACCTATACGGTGCGAGACATCAGGGAAGATCTCAAGGAGCGGGTCGCTTCGGTTACGGCGGAACTGGATGAACTGAAAAAGAGAGAGGCTCTTCTTTCCGCCATTCAGCAGAGTCTGTTTGGGCTCCTCGAAGAGGAAGATCGGCGCTTCAGCGATCGGATTCCGCATCTCATTGAGTCCACTCCGAACAACTTCGATAGCCCGGAGCTTCCCAAGATCTCCAAAGTGTCCCAGGGGTCATGGGCGGACCTTCAGCGAGCAGCCGCACGCTGAGCGCCTGAGGCCAGGGCCGAGCGTCTTCTTGCTCCCAGGTGGGAGGCCGTTCAAAAGCTTGCGCGAAGGCCAGGATTATACCGGCAGCCTGCTTCGGCGCTGGCGTCGAGTATCCTTTGACTCTTGTTCCACTACGATCTTCGCGAAGGAGCTGGCTTGCGGACCGCTTCTCAGACCCGCACCGCCGGGTGCGCCGCATAGTGCAGCAGCACAGCCACCGCGCAACTGGTGAGCCGTGTGGCCGCCGAGTCTGCGCGGCTGGTGAGGATCGCCGGCACGCGCGCGCCGAGGACGATTCCGGCTAGCTGCGCCCCACCCAGGTATTCGAGCTGCTTGGCGAGCATGTTGCCGCTCTCCAGGTCCGGCACTACCAGGATGTCGGCCTGTCCCGTCACCGGCGAAACCAGCTTCTTGATGGCGGCGGCTTTCGCGCTTACCGCGGTGTCGAAGGCCAGCGGCCCGTCGAGAATGCCGCCAGTGATCTGGCCCCGTTCCGCCATCTTGCACAGCGCCGCGGCGTCCAGCGTGGATTTGATCTTGGGGTTTACCGTTTCGACCGCCGATAACAGCGCCACCTTCGGCTGGGGAATGCCCAGCGCATGCGCCAGGCCAATGGCGTTCTGCACGATGTCGACCTTGTCTTCCAGCTCCGGCGTGATGTTGATGGCTGCGTCGGTAATCAGCAGGGTGCGCGCGTAGGCCGGCGTATCCATAATGAAAACGTGCGAGATGCGGCGCGCGGTGCGCAGCCCTGTATCGCGCTGCATGGCTGCCTTCATCATCTCGTCAGTGTGCAGGCTGCCCTTCATCATGGCCTGCGCCCCGCCGGAGCGGCAGATGGCTACGCCCAGCTCGGCGGCCTTGGCTTCGGTTTCGGCATTCAGAAGGGGGAACCCGCCAATTTCCACGCCGATCTTTGCGGCCAGTGCCTTCATCTCCGCCTCGGGCCCGATCAGGGTCGGCTCAATCAACCCCTCGGCATTCGCCTCCACGGCCCCACGCAGGGCCACGTCCGTCATCGGCCATACCACCGCCGTCGTGATCGCCGGCAGATCCTTGCAGCGCTCAATGAACTTGTGAAAGACGTGGTAGTCGGCGGGGTGGCCGACCAACGGGTCAACGGCAACGGCTTCAGCCAGTTGGGCAAGATCGCTCATTCGTTTCTTCTCCCGGGCACGCGGCAAAGAGCCAGCGGGCCTTACAGAATCATTCTCCAGCACTCTGAGCTTTGCGTGTGTGCCTTAGGTCACAAGGTGGACAGTCGTTCTCCATTGCGGGACGGCACTTTCTGGCCTATTCCGCCCTCAGCGCATCCACCGGGTTCACTCCTGCGGCCCGGCGCGCCGGAAGGTAACAGGCAAGCCAGGCAATGGCGGCTGTGCCCACGCTAGCCAGGCCGTAGGTGAACGCATCGACCGGCTTCACCCCGAACAGCAGCGACGCCATCAGCCGCAAGGTGATCGCCGCGATCACCAGACCGCACGCCACGCCCACGCACGCAAGCGTCAGGCCTTGGCGCACAAACAGCGCTGTCAGGTCCTCTCGTTGCGCCCCCAGCGCCATGCGAATCCCGATCTCGTGCGTGCGCTGCGACACGGCATAGGAAATCACGCCGTAGATGCCGATGATGCCCAGCAGCAGCGCCATCCCTCCCGCCACGCTCAGCAGCACCAGCGTGAACGACGTGCGCGCCATCGACTTCGTATACAGCACGCCCAGCGTGGTCGGCATCGCTAGCGGCAGCTCCGGGTCCACTGACCACACGGCTCGTTGCACCTCCTTGAGAAAGGCCGACCTGCCGGCCATCGGCGAGCGCACTACAAAATTCACGTAGCGCTGAACAAACTCCTTGATCCCGTAGGCGCCGTTTTGAAAGAGCGGCCAGTACACGGCGGTGGGTGCCGGCTTGTCCACCCCGTCGTCGTAGATGTTGCCCGCCACGCCTACGATCTCGTACCACTCATCGTTAGGCGTTCGGCGAATGCGTTGGCCCAGCGCAGTGGCCGCGCTGCCCCAGTACTCTCGGGCGAAATTCTGGCTCACGATAGCCACCGGCCGCTTGTCGAACTCCTCAGTCCACGTGAAGTCCCGTCCCGCTATCATCGGCGTGCCCAGGGCGGCGAAAAATCCGGGCGAGACAAAGCTGAAGCGCCGCAGCGGCGGAAGCTCGCCCTCGCGGTAGGTATGGTTTTCCGCGTACACCGGGTTAAAGCTGTAATTGCCGTTCATGGGAACCGTCGTCGTCATGCCCACCGAGCTTACGCCGGGAATGGCTGCCAGCTTTTCGTCCATCTGCTGCTCCATGAGCACCACGCGCTTGTTATCCGTCTCCGGAACCTGCGTTGTAGGAATGAAGATGCTGAACGTCTCCAGCGCGGCCGGGTTGGAGAAGCCGGGATCGACGCGCACCAGCGCGTGAAAGGTCCGGATCATCAGCCCCGAGCAGATGGTGAGCACCAACGCCAGCGCCACCTGCACGACCACCAGCACTTTCCGCGCGCGATGCCGCTCGCGGCTCTGGCTCAGCGTGCGGCCTTCGCGCAGCCCCGTGTGCGCCCGCACCCCGGAGTACTTCAGCACGGGAAAGATGCCCACCATCAGGCTCACAAACAGAACCAGCCCCAGAGTAAACAGCAGCACGGGCGCATCGATGCCGATCTCGTGCAGGCGCGGCAGCCCCGTGGGCGCAATGGCCACCAGCGCCCGCAGCGCGCCGTAGGCCAGCCCCAGCCCCGCCAGCCCCCCGGCCAGGCTGAGCACCATGCATTCCAGCAGCAGCTCGAGCGCGATGTTGGCGCGGCTGGCGCCCAACGCGGAGCGAATCGCCAACTCCTGCCTCCGCCCCTCCGCCCGCACCATCAGCAGGTTGGCCACGTTGGCGCAGGCCACCAGCAGCACCACCAGGATCGAACCCATCAGCACCCAAAGCGCGTTCCCCACGTCGCCGATCTCAACCTTCTTGAGTGTGCGCAGGGCCGGCTGGATTTGCGCCTTTACAAAAGTCTCCTTGCTGAACCCCTGCGGCGGCGGAAAGCTGCGGATGGCGATGGGAATCATACGCGCCACATCGGCGCTTGCCTCTTTCATCGTCACTCCCGGCTTCAGCCGGGCCAGCGCCTCGAAATTGAAGTCGCCGAGTTCCACTTTGCTGCGGTCCCACTGGTAGGGCAAAAAGAGGTCCGCTCTGCGGTCGTCGAGAAACTGAAATTCGCGCGGCAGGACGCCGATGATCTCCCGCGGCGTGCCGTTGATAGTGATGTTCTGGCCCACCACCGAGCGGCTCCCGCCGTAGCGCCGCTGCCAGTATCCATACGAGAGCACCACGGTCTTCGCCGCGCCGTGCGAGTCGTCGTGGCGGGTGAACAGCCGCCCCAGCAGGGGCTTGGCTCCCAGCAGCGGCAGAGTGCCATCGGTCACGTCCATTCCATGGACGTGCTCGGGCAGCCCCGTGCCAGTCACGCTCAGCCCGTCGCCGTTGTACGCACCCACATCCACAAAGGTGTGGTTCTGCTCCCGAAAGGTGAAGTACAGAAACTCGGCCATGTTCAGGTCGGGCAGATTCACTCCCGGCGCGGTCTCCCAAAGGCCGATCAACCGATCCGACTGAGGATAGGGAAGCGGCTTCAGCAGAATGCCGTCCACCACGCTGAAGATCGCGGTATTGGCTCCGATGGCGATAGCCAGCGTGAGCAAAGTAATCGTGGTGAAAAGCGGAGCTTTGGCCAGCCTGCGCAGCGCCTGCGCCAGCGATGCCCCAAAAGCGTTGTTTGCGAACGCCATCCTGCTTCTCCTCAGCAAATCAGTTTCCCGGTGAAGTCACCCCGCGCTTGCATCCACTAAGGCGCTGCAAAGGTACTACGCGGCAGAGCGGCAAAAGGTTCACGCCCACCTCAATTCCGATTCCGAACGCGTCGCCCGTTCGTGTTCCAGCCCATCCGCGCCTCCGCCTCCCGGACCAGTTGCCGATGGGCCGCCCAGCGCCTTCCGGACGGTGGCAGAGTTAAAGCCTGCACTCTCAAATGGGGGTATGATGCATACTTAGAAATCCCAGCAGTGAAGGAGGAAGCGGCTATGGCCACGTTTCAATTGTTGGGGCAGGATGTGTTTAGCTATCTCCGCCCGGAGCAAATCAACTCCATTCACGATGTCTCGGAGATTCTGGATTGCCGGGCGGGCGACCTTGTCTACAGCCAGGGAGAAGAGGCGAGGCACCTTTACGTTGTACTCCGAGGCCAAGTGGACCTTCAGTTGCCGGGCAGAAAGGGCTTTGGCATTCTGATCGAATCCCTGGGGCACGACGCCATTTTTGGCGCCAGCGCGAGCTTGGAGCCCGGCAAGTACATGCTGACGGCGCGGTGCAGGATCGATTCCAAAATCCTCAAGATCGATGCCGCGATGCTGCGCAGTCTGCTGGATAAGGACTGCCGCATGGGATACGCCCTTCAAAGGCGCATCTCGGATCTCTACTTCAAGCGCTACATCGAGACTATGCAGAAGCTCCAGGCCGTGGTGATGAGCATTCCCTTAGAGCCGCAATAGCGGTGTCGAATCAATTTGCGGCCATGCAAGCGGCGTGACGGAGCCGTCCGCTGCCTGTTCCATGAAAGGGGCGCCTGCCGCGTCTCACGCCGCTATGAAGTTGAGGCTTCGCGCTGACGCCACCTTCATGAAGGCAAAGCTTCTCGGCGGCCAAACGAGTAGAAGCCACTCGCGCGCCTGATCGGGGGGCTTATCCTTCGGCACCTCACGCGTGTGTTGATCGACACCGCCAGGAGCCGGGTGCGGTCAGCCTGCCTCCAGCAGATCCTCTGCCTCAAGCGGGTAGAATAGCCCTGTTCGGTGAGGTCCACGTCATGAAGACCTATCGTATTGCCCTGGTGCCCGGTGATGGCATCGGCAAGGAAGTCATTCCTGCCGGCCGCCAGGTTCTCGAAGCCCTGGCCGGCCCACAGACCGATTTCGAGTTTGACTTCGAAACCTTTGACTGGGGCGGGGACTATTACCGTGCGTACGGCGCGATGATGCCGCCTGACGGCCTGGAAACTCTGCGTGCCACGGACGCCATCCTCTTCGGCTCCGCCGGCGACCCGCACATTCCCGACCACATCACCCTATGGGGCCTGCGCCTCAAGATCTGCCAGGGCCTGGATCAGTATGCCAACGTCCGTCCCGCGCGCATCCTGCCCGGCATCGATGCGCCGCTGAAGCGCTGTGGCCCGCTGGACCTCGATTGGGTAATCGTGCGCGAAAACACGGAGGGCGAGTACTCCGGCGCCGGCGGCCGCGTCCACCAGGGCCTTCCCATCGAAGTGGCTACCGATCTGTCCCTCATGACGCGCGCCGGTGTCCAGCGCATCCAGCGCTACGCCTTTCGCCTCGCGCAATCCAGGCCCCGCAAGCAGCTCACGGTGGTCACCAAGAGCAACGCCCAGCGCCACGCCATGGTCATGTGGGATGAGGTTGCGGCGGAGGTGGCTCAAGAATTCCCCGATGTGCGCTGGGACAAGGAGCTGGTGGACGCCATGACGGCGCGCATGATCAACCGCCCCGCTTCGCTCGACACCATCGTGGCCACGAATCTCCACGCCGACATTCTCAGCGATCTGGCCGCGGCGCTGGCCGGCAGCCTGGGCATCGGTCCCACGGCCAACATCAATCCCGAGCGCGTCAACCCCTCCATGTTCGAGCCCATCCACGGGTCAGCCTTCGACATTATGGGCAAGGGCGTCGCCAATCCGCTGGGTACCTTCTGGTCGGCTGCGATGATGCTCGATCACCTGGGCGAAGCCGGGGCCGCGCACCGGTTGATGCGAGCCATCGAACACGTCACGGCCAATCCCGCGCTGCACACGCGCGACCTCGGCGGCTCGGCGGCCACCGCGCAAGTGACTGAAGCTGTCTGCGCCCGCGTTGCGGCCACGGCCAACAGCGTTTCAGCCACCGCCTGAGCCTGCCGCCCATGTCTCCGGACCTTGAAGCCCGCATTATCCGCAAGCTCAATCGGCGCATCCTTCCCTTCGTGATGCTGCTCTACTTCGTCAGCTTTCTTGACCGCGTTAACGCCGGCTTTGCCGCCTTCACCATGAACAAGGCCATCGGCCTCACGCCCGCGGTCTTCGGCTTCGGCGGCGGCATCTTCTTTGCCGGCTATCTGCTCTTTCAGGTTCCCTCCAACCTTGCTCTCTACCGCGTCGGCGCGCGCCGTTGGATCGCCTGGGTCATGGTCCTCTGGGGAATCGTTGCCGCAGCCTGCGCCTTTGCCGTCGGCCCGGTCAGCTTTTGCGTGTTGCGCTTTCTGCTGGGCGCGGCTGAGGGCGGTTTCTTTCCCGGCATCGTTCTTTACCTCACGCTTTGGTTTCCGGCCCGCTACAGGGCTTGGGCCGTCTCCGCCTTCATGGCCGCAGCGCCCTTGTCCACCGCGGCCGGCTCGCCCATCTCCGGCGCCATCATGGAACTGCCCGTCTTTGCGGGCCTTGCCAACTGGCAGTGGCTGTTCATCCTTGAAGGCCTGCCCGCGGTACTGCTGGGCCTCCTGGTTCTCAAGCTGCTTGCCGACCGTCCCGAACAGGCATCCTGGCTGCATCCCGAGGAGTGCGCCTGGCTCACGGCTGCCCTTCGCGCCGAGCAGGCTGAAGACCCCCAGTCCGCCAAGCCCTCCGAACCGGGGATCTCGCACGGTGCGTGGGGTGGAGGCGCTGCCTGGGCCTCGCTGCGCGATCCGCGCGTGCTCGTGCTCTCGCTGGTCTACACAGGCACTTCGGCAGGGCTCTACGCCATCGGGCTTTGGTCGCCGCTTATCCTCAGGCAATTCGCCCACTCGTCCTTCACGGTCGGCTGGCTCAACGCTATTCCCGGCGTCGTCGCCATTGTGGGCATGATCCTCTGGGCGCGCCATTCCGACCTCACGCTGGAGCGTACCTGGCACGTCATCCTTCCTTGCGTGGCGGCCTTTCTGGGATTTCTTTGGGCCGGCGCCGCTGGCGCCATCGTGCCCGTTCTCCTGGCCCTCACCATCGTCTACTTCGCGGTCCTCGGGGTCTCGGCGGGATACCACTGCGTCCACTTCGGCAACAGCGTCAGCTGCTCGGGAGGAACGCTCGGCTGAGAGCCCGGCGGACAACCGCTCCCG
>JAJZNH010001015.1 GCA_021811745.1 Acidobacteriota bacterium | reverse complement strand
CCGGTCGGCAGCTCTCCCTGCACCTGAGTCGCAAGGTTGATCTTCTGCGCACAAGCGGGGATGACGGCCAGAGCGGCCGCAAGCAGGATGGAGCCATACCGGCTAAAGGATACCGAACGCATAGAGAACATCTCCGATCTGGGGTGCGACTGCGAGGGTGATGGTGAAGACGCCGTTGACGATGGCGGTGGTGTAGCCAGAGCCGTTCACAAGCACGGCGGAGTTGTACTGGAGGATCAGCAGGGTCTGCGGCGAGACGGTGAGCGTGAAGGTGACGTTCGAGCCGTTGATGGGGCCTGCCGGGGTCTGGGAGAACGGGGTCACGCCGGAACTGCCGCTGGAAGCCCCGCTAATGGCCTGATCCTCCAGAACGACCGGATTGCTGCCGAACAACGGATGCCAGACCACTACCGTATAGAGCTCAGCGTTGTTCAGGTAGGCGTAGGCGTGCCCAAATCCATCCGCCAGAACAGGCTGGGCCAGCGGCGTGTCCCCTGTGCTGTCCGTGAAGGTGGCAGCGAGCGGGCTGGGAGGGTTGGCCCCCGTGGACGCTGGTTGGGTGCACCAATAGACCTGCGCGGCAGGGAGAGCCCGGCCCAGTGCGTCGGCTATGTAGCGGTCGTCTCTGCCGTAGGTCATGGCTTACCCCACTTTCGCGATGATGGTTCCAGCGCCGGTCAGCCCGGTGACTGCCAGGCGGTAGAAGTAGCCCCGCTCCAGCGTGGCCTCAACGGTCGGCCCAGCGGTGTAGGCGCTGGCCGAGATGACCACCGCGGCGCTCGTGTTGGTGTACTCCGCGCTGAGATCGCGAATCGCCTTCTGGAGCGTGCAGGTCACGTCCGTGGGCATCGTGGGGAAAGTCACGGTGAGCGGGATGGTGAACTGCGAGTCGCACTGCGGTGCCTGCACCAGTACCGGTTGCGAGTAGCCGGCCGCCAGCGTTTCGCTGCTCTCGCCAATCTCCATGATGAAGCGGCCCGGATCGGCAGTTGTGGCCTGGTTGGTCCCGGTCAGTGCGTAGCTCACCGTTCCCTGCCCCGTCTGCGCATCAATCGCTACCGCCGTCACCAGAGCGCGGGTCACGTTGAAGAGTCCGGATTGGAGCGCCGTGCCGTAGATGGTGATGAGGTCACCCACCAGCGGAGCGCCGCCTTCGCTCACCTGGATGGTCACAGTCGCCACGTTGGAGGTCAGCGCATCGTTGATCACGGTGCCGCTGCCGTTCGAGCGCAGCATGTTGAGGTTGCCGAACAGGTAGGCGGGAACGCCCTTCTGCAGGAGTTGGGGCTTGATAAATGGAGGGTCGTAGCTGGGCATCTTTTTTACCTCTTTCTCTTCAGATCTTGGGGATGATTCATCTGCAATGCTGCACCTTCTGACATTGGCAGAAACACTCTCGGCAGGAGCCTGGACGCCCCTGCTCTCGCCACAATGTTCGCGATGGCCGGCGCAGCGAAACCTGCCGTGCCGCCCTCCACTGCCCCCGCCAAGCCTCCGCCGAGCGCATCCAAGGGGTTTCCCTCACGGATGCCTGGGCGAGCGCCGTAGAAGCCGCCAATCATCGCTCCAGCGCCCGGGCCCCATACATGGCCAAAGGTGTGCATAGGCGGCTTCGTTGCGGGGATGAGCGCGCTTTCCCGGCTCGCGAGTGCCTGGTAGCCTGGAGCCTGCTCCTCGATGCTCCGATTCAGCACGTTCCGCAAAGGTGTGCGGTAGCCCTTGAACATATTCTCGGACTTCGGGTTGAAGCTACCCTTCGGCAGGGCTGAATCGACGCCGCGGCGCAGTTCAAGCGCCTGCCTGGGCGTGACGTTTTCCGGCAGCGGGTTTCCTTCCAGATCCTCGTTGACGATGCGCCCGAGCCGCTTGACTCCCTTAGCCATCTTCGGCTCATTGCGCCCAAAGGGAGCCAGCGCAGATCCCCCGCCAGCGGCTTTCTCTACACCCTCCTGTGCGACTTGGCGAGCCGGTAGCAGCGACACGGAAGGGTTCGGCTCCAGTTGCGGGCCGATCGGCGCCATGGAAGGCCGCACACTCGCCCGATCCACAAGGCTCTCCATCTCAGGGTTCAGTTCGTCCAGCAGGGCACGCGCCTTGTTGCGCACGCCGCTGGGAAAGATGCTGCGCGTCTCTTCCAGCAGAGCTTTGCCCGTCTTTGCCCCCGGCGTGTTCACTCCCTGCGCCCACTCCATGATGCGCGGGGCTGCTGCACGCAAGCCTTCCCCAGCCGCACCGCCGGCGGCGCCGAGGGCCGCTCCCATCCCAAAGCCTCCGCCTTGCGCCTTGTTGATGGCTCCAGAGGACAGCGCAGAGGCAGCGACACGTCCGAGGGGCTGAAAGACGCGGGGCAGCATACCTGCGGCAGCTTCCTCCGCTCCGCCTGGGATCATGAACTGTGCCGCGTTGCCCAGCCCTTTCCCTACCGCCTGCATCGTGTCTGCGGGGGTTGCGATGTCATGCACGTGCTGAAGGTCTGCGGGAGCTCCGAATCCCAGGTTCTTGTTCGTGAAGAAGGCCGGCAGATGCTGGCGCGCCCACTCATCGCCCGTAGACATCATGCCCACAGCGGACTCTCCCAGCCCTTTGCCGAGATCCTCCAGACCTGAGCCAACCTTGCTCAAGGTTGATGGCTCCGGGGCTTCGTGAGGGGGGACTTCCTCTGGCGCGTTTGCGGCGGCTCCATACTTTTGCCATGGGCCGCTCGTTTGGCTCCCTCCGTACTTCTCCCAAGGGCCGCTCATTTCACCTTCTCCCAGTTCTTCGAATCTGCCGGATCACCGCCCTTGAAGCGGTACCCATCTTCGACAGTGCCATCCCTTGGGGGTGCGGGATGAGATCCTTCGAGTGGCTTCCCTTGCGCCCCGGTCTTATAGATCTCCGCTTGGTGCTCATAATGCTTCAACTTTTCGATGAGGTTGGCGGGGTCTTTTGAGGAATTCAGATCGGCGTAGAAGTCCTTCATCGTCTGCACGCTGTTGCCATGCAGGCGCCCCCAGGCGGATGCAATGTTGTGCATGTCCGTTTGCAGCCCGCTGTATTCTGGCCCGTAAGCGCCGATCTTGCCGGTCACAAGATCGCTGTACCGACCGGCGAAGGGACCGAGCTTATCTCCGAGATTCTTGACCTCCTCCTCCGCTTCCTGCATGGTGGGAAGAACCTCGGCCGCGAACTGGCCGCGTGAGCGCGTGGTAGCGGTGGGAGCGCCCGGCTGCCTCAGCCCCAGAGCCTTCCCGTATGCATCCTCCGGCTGACCGTTGGGAATCTGAGCAAACGTTGATGCAGCCTCCGGGTTGCCCATGATCTTCGCGACCATCGGGGCGATGACCGGGAGAAGCGCCGGGTTGTCCTGATAAGCGGTGCTCAGCATGTGATAGGCAGCGAAAGCTGGCCCCATATTGCCATAAGCGCCCTTCTCGCCCGGCTTCAATGCCGCCATCGTTTTCATGAATTCCTGGTACTTGGTCGGATCTCCCATCCATTCATGGAAGGCGTCATGCGGCTCGCCGGCCGCTCGCTCGTAGATCTGCCATCCTTGCGGCTGCTGACCAACGCGGAACTCCTGCCGCTCGCCTGCAGGTCCTTCATACTCCTTGTACGGGTTGCTGCCGGCTTCCTTTGCGGCTTCTTCTTCGCTTCGCAACTCCTGGTCCGTGGGCATCTCCGCCAGACGCTCCCGGTTGATGTCCGCTTCACTCTCCGCATTGTCCGCCTGAGCTCCCTGCGCATGTTCCGCGGACTCGTTCTTGTCCACCTGCTGCAACTCGTTGCCCAGGTGCATCTCCTCCAAGATGCGGCGGTTGGGGCCCCCTGTAGCGACGCTCAGGGCGTGGCCGATCTTGCCCCAGACGCCCGGATGGTTCTCCGGCGTGCCCCAGGGATGCAAATCCTTCTGGTAGTCCTGGTCCAGCCTGCCGCCGAGCATGTCTGCGAACTTCTGCTGGGAATCGGGCGCGGCGAATACTTGTGGGCGCGAACGCTGTACGTCCGCTGCATTCAGAGCGCCCAGCGCGCTGGGATTGATCTGCGGAGTCATCTGCGCTACCACCGGCGCAATGTCCTCCGGCTTGGCCACCAGGGGGGGGAGTGTCGCGTTGAGCGAAACAAACGGGATGGTTGCCTGCGCCATCGTTCCCCCTTTATCCCCTGAAGCCGCTGAAGCCGGGCAGCATGAATCCGGACCCGAGCTTCGCAGCGCCGTTTGCGAGCCCCATCATACCTCCCAGGCCGCTCATCCAGGACGGCCCAGCCTGCGATGCGCGGACGCCGGCCATGATGTCGCGGTTCTCCTGGCTCATCGCGTTCAACATCCCTGAGGTGTCCGTGTTGTAGAGTCCCTGAAGCCCTCGGGCACCGGATTGCAGCTGGCTCTGCTGAAGGTTGGCGTTCTGAGCGGCGATCCCGGCACCGGCTCCTGCGGCAGCCTGCTCGGCTCTCCGGTTGGCCGCGTCCATCCCCGCCTGGAAGCTCCCTGCATTGCGGTCTGCGGAAGCCTGCTGGGCCATGCGGCCCTGGAAGCCAGCGAGCGCGCCGCCCGCTCCGCCAGTCGCCGCCGCGGTCATCGCTGAGAGTCCCTGCTGGCCGTAACCCTGCGGGTGCAGCATCTCTTCGGTGAGGAACGGCGTCAGGTTGGAGCCGATGGCCCCCGCCTGTCCGCCAAGCATTTGTGAAGTCTGATTCGCCTGGTTGTAGGCGGCGTTTGCCTGCCCTACTCCGGCGTTCGTAAACAGGCCCATAGGCCCTCCAATGTGCGTAGCATACTACCTGTTGAACCCCTATTCAATTGCGAATAGGCGATTTACCCAATCCTTGAAACGGAGTGGGCGAAACGCTGGGGCCGGTGCCCGAACCTGTGCCCGGCTGGAGGTCCATCGCGGTCGTCCCGCTCATCGTAACCGCAGTGGGCTTCGAGCCGCCAAAGTACGTCGGTTTGGACGGGGGACCGCCCGGATACTGTACATAACTAGCCACATAGTAGCTGTGCGCCGTGCCCGCTGCGTTGTTGGTCGGTAGCGGGATGGTAACCGGCGAGCGGCTGGCTCCGTGGTCGATGACCATCGGGCCACTCATGAAGGATGGATCGTTGGCGGAGATCTCGGTGAAGTAGTGCGCACCGCGGGTCATCGGGGCCGAGTGGTTGACCGTCACCTGCATCATCTCGCCGGCTGTTGTGACGCTGACCGACTCTGGGGGCGAAGGCGGCTGCTTCTGGCTCCCTGTTGCCCCTCCTACCGACTGCGCGAGGGTGGTGATGGAGGGCAGAACATGCCGCCGCAGGAAGATGCCCAGCTTCGTCGCCGCTCCTCCCTGGTTCTCGAACTCGGTCAGCAGGTCGTTGCCCGGAATCGCCATTATTTTCTCCCCATAAACGCATTCCAAACCGCTTTGCGGCCCCGGAGCACGAGGTTGGAGAGCGTCCAGCCCTGGTTGCCGTCGTTCTGGCGGAACTCGAAGAAGGTGCGGCTGCCAATGAAGTTCAGCGATGCTTCCGTGTCGTAGACCGGCTCAAGGCCCGGAGCAAAGCCCCCGGGGATCTTCCATGCAATGTAGTTGGCCGGTTCCGGGAAGAACAGGCGACCGGAGAGCAGCCGCAGGCCTACAAGGCCGCCCGAGAGCAGCGCCGCCACGATGTAATCCCATTGCACGCGGTTGGGGCCAAGCTGGGGCATCTCGGCGCGAGAGCCAAGCAAGGGGAGTCCCGCAGTCGTGTATCCGGAGTCAATCGGAGCGCCATTGTCCGTGGCGGACTGGGTGGGATCAAGGTAGTATACCTGAGACGTTCCCATACCGTTGCCGAGACGCACTTGCTCTCCGCCCGAAGCCATGACGGTCGCCGCTCCGGGAGATTCGACGCCGCCATACCAGAGCGACCACTTGCGCCGCATGTCCAGCGCCGCCAGTTTGCCGAACACGGTGGTATGCATCTGCGCCATGACCTTCAACTCCTCCCCGCTGTCCACCCCATTGAAGTTGAGCATCAGGATGACGTTGGGGCTCGTCGGATTCGTCACTGCTGGGGCAAACGGAGCCCAGTAGTTCGGCGTCGTCATGGGAACCCCGATCATCAGGCGCCGCTCACGCAGGTTGCAATGCACCCAGATCGATTGCGCCGCATCCCAGTTCACCGCGTCCCAGACCTGCTGAATCTCCTGGCTGATCTTCCCGGGAGCGCCGCCGGCGTAGAGGTAAAGGCCGGCCCGGGAGACTGCGACAAACCACTGCTCGCCACCCGCCCAGGCGAACGGTCCCACCGCTCCGCCAGACCGCTGCGCAACCTCCGGCTCATTCCAGTTCGAGGGTTCCAGCGACCCAGAGGCCTGCAGGGAGTAGAGGCTCGATCCCGGCGCCTCCCCGGTCCACGCCTTCATGACGTAATGGGTATCGTAGAGCGTCGTCGCTGCCTGTACCGGCTGCTGGTTCTCGCTGGTGTAGATCACCTGCCCAGTCACCGCATCGACCATCGTGGGCAGACCCGAGTAGGACCAATACTCGGTCGTCAGAAGGACGGGAACATCCGTGGGGAAGACATCGAAGCGGTCAAGCTCGATATCGGCGCCGGCCGGCAGATCTGCAGCATAGACCTGGAGCACCAAAGTGGATGGGACGCTGGACACCCCCGGATCAGCGAGAAGGACGCCCGAAACCCTGGTGAAGGCGGTCGTCAGGGACGAAAGCGGCACGGTATAGGTTCCCAGCACCGCCGAACCCGCCACGAGAGCGAAGACCAGCGAGCCCCCCTGCGTGGTGATGCCCGAAGGACAGCGGACGGTCGCCCGAACCGAGTATCCCGTCTGCGCGTTCACGATGGGCACGTTGTTGTAGTCCTGATAAGCCGTCTGCTGGATCAGCCCAGCCTGTGTCAGCGTGGCTGATGTCGAGTTCAGGATGTAGTAGCTATTTCCAAAAACTGGAGAAACCTGCAAAGAACCATATTGGTCCGGCTGCGTCCATCCAGCCGGGACGGGCGTGGCGCTCTGAAGGTATCCGCCGTCAAAGCTGAGGTTGATGAAGTTCTGGACCTTGTTGAGCGGCTGACCGTAGACGTTCCGCGCATCATAGTTGCTGATGTAGGAAGGATCTCCTATCTCGATGAGATTGAACAGGTTATATCCGTATACATCAATGGCGGTCGCGGAATTGAGGATGATCGAGGTGAAGAAGAGCGTCACCGATACCGACGTGTTATCGTTCACGAAGAATGAGGTCGCGGTGAGCGGCTTGTCCTCGTTGTAGAACGTCACAGGGTTGGGCAGCGTGAAGAAGTTGGCGCCGGGGACACCATTCTGCCCCGCTTCGGTCAGGGAGATTCCCCGCCCAACCACATTCGGCGGTCCGATCGGGATATTGGTCACCACAATCTGCGTGGTATTATCCGGAACGGTGAATGTCGTCGGCGCAGCGGGGAATGTGTACGATCCGTCCCGCAAAATGAAGAAAACAGTACCCTGGTAGGTGCCGGGGTCCACAAAGATTCCGCTGGCGTTGAAAACCACGTCCCCGAAGGCCGTTGCGTTGCCGTAAAT
>JAJZNH010000772.1 GCA_021811745.1 Acidobacteriota bacterium | reverse complement strand
AGAATATGCGTGGCGATGCGGTCGGAAAGTATGCCGCCGCCGAGGCAGCACGCTGTCATGCAGAGAAACGGCAGCATGGTGAACACAGCACTGGTGCGCAGGTCGAGATGGCGCGCCTGCACCATGTAGAGATAGAACCAACTGAAGAAGATCCAGGCCGCATAGCCGTAAGCGAAGTAGCTCACCATCAGCGCCGGCAGATCGATGCGGGAGAAGATGGCGCGCCAGGAGATCTTGTGCTCCTCGACGTGGACGGGGGCGGCGTCGGTGCTCGAAAAGGTCATGAGGCCGTCGCGGATCTCCTGCAGCTCGGCGGGGCTCACCATGCGGTGCTCTTCGGGGCGGTCGCGGGCGATGAACCACCACACCAGAGCCCCGATGGCGCCCAGGCAGGCGTCGAACCAGAAGGCCGCGCGCCAGCCGAAGCTGAGGATGATCCAGGTGAGGAGCGGCGGGGTGAAGCCGCTGCCCGCGCCCACGCCGGCAAAGATGAGGCCGTTCACAAATCCGCGCTCCTTTTGCGGAATCCAGCGGGCAACGAACTGGTTGGCCGAAGGGTAGATCACCGCTTCCGCAAGGCCCAGCGCGCAGCGCACCGAGACGAGCAGGAGAAGCGCCTGCGAAAACCCGGAGGGCAGCAAGGCCGTGAGTATGTTGCAGAGGGCCCAGATGAGGACGCCGAAGGTGATGGTGCGGCGCGGGCCAAAGCGCACGGCCAGCATGCCCGCGGGAATCTGGAAGGTGGCGTAGCCCACCAGGAAGGCCGAGAAGATCCAGCCCAACTGCTGGTTGCCGAGATGAAACTGGTGGCTGAGCTGCGTGCCGGCGATCGAGACATTGGTGCGATCGAGAAAAGAGATGGAGCTGAGGATGAAGATCCAGAAGACCAGATAAAAACGCACGCGGGTGCGGCGGCCAACAGGAACTTGAGGACGTTCAATAGAACTTGCGACAGCCATCGGCCCTCCGCGGAAAATCTAATTCCAATAGAGTGAGACCAGATCGAATCTTCGCAGCCCTGCTGTGGATAGAATCAGGCTGCCTTGCACTGTAACGCATCGGGCGCAGGATTGGCACCTGCTCGTCGGCAGACCCGCCCGCTGAACGCGCGACTACAATGCACGCAGAAAATCATTCAAGCATCTGGCGCGGAGCGAAGCCTTCTCCAGCTTCGCAGGATCGTTCGGCGCCAGCAGTTCAAAGCCATGCCCGACCTTGTGGTATTCGCCTTTTTTCCGTGTCGCGGCTGAGGCGTGCTTCAGCCAACGTTCAAGATACTCCTTGCGAATCTCCTCAGCGTTCGGATTTCCGGGGAGGCTCCTGGCCAGAAATCCTTGACCATGGAATTCCGCCAAAACCTCTCGGCCTCATCCGAGAAGAGGTGGCAAAATAACGTTCTGGCGCGCCGAGGAACTGCTGATGAACTGGGCCTGAGCGGCCTTTTCAAGGTCGTGGATGATCCGCGCGAACGCGAGTTGCCGCTGAGGCGATCGTGCGGCCTCGGGTTCGTCGAGAAGATAGAGCCCCTTGCGGAACCGATTCTGGAAGTGCGACAAGAATGCTTCGCCGTGCGACTGCGCATGGAGCGATTTGCCCCCATAGCCACGCAATGCACCGAGGCCGCCGGCTTCGAGGATATCGAGGTAGCTTGCGAAGCTGAATCAACTCTCCGCGCGCATGAAGAATCCGTCGCTGACTTTTTCGCTCCATCAGAGGCGCAGAAACGGCGCGGTCTCCGGGTTCTGTCGATCCTGGGAGTCGTTGTGGTTACGATTGCCGCCCATCAAGTTGAAACCGCACTTCGCCGCGATACCCTCCAAGACCGTCGATTTCCCTGAACCGTTTTCTCCCATGAGAATTGTCACGAGCCTCGAAATCCGCAGGTGCAATCCCCGATACAGCGCGGGAATGGTGAACGGGAAACGGTTCGGGCGGACCTCCGTTGTGCCGATGGAGCGCAGAAACGGGGAGCCGGAATGCGGGCGAGGGTTGAAGGTTGATGGAAGTACTTCCCATTATCGCGTTGCGATCTCGTAATTGAGGGGCCGGGGGCTCCGTGTGCAATGAAGTATATAGCGTTGCCGCAAAGGGTCAACTGTGCGCGACCGCCTCTGCGCGATCAGCAGTGCGGGATTGCACGTTGCGCTTCCTCGGGATGGATTACGGCCCTTGCCGCCGGTATCCTTAAGCCCAATAGCTGCGGTCGAGCGTGCGGTATTGGATGGCTTCGGCCAGATGCGGGACCGCGAGGTGTTCGGCACCTTCCAGATCTGCGATGGTGCGGGCAACCTTCAGAATGCGGTCGTGGGCGCGCGCGGTGAGTCCCTGCTGTTGCATGGCACGCTCCAGGAGCCGTTCGGCATCAGCGCCGAGTTCGCAGTACGTCCGTATCTGCCGGGTGGTCATTTGTGCGTTGGCATAGATGGTTTCACCATGGTTCTTGAACCGTTCGCGCTGCCGTTCGCGCGCGGCCATCACGCGGGTACGAATCTGGGCGGAGCCTTCGGCGGCTGCTCCGCCACGCAGTTCCTTGTACTGTACCGCCGGCACCTCGATATGGATGTCGATTCGGTCGAGGAGTGGCCCGGAGATCTTTGCGACGTACCGTTGGATCATGGGTGGGGTACAGAGACATTCTCGCGAGCGGTCATTATGCCATCCACAAGGGCATGGATTCATAGCAGCAGCAAGCATGAACCGGGCCGGAAAGCTTAGCGACATCGATGCGCGCGCGATGGTGACGGTGTGGTCCTCGAGCGGCTGGCGCATCACCTCAAGGACATTGCGCGGGAACTCCGGCAATTCGTCGAGGAAGAGCAGTCCGTTGTGGGCGAGCGAGACCTCACCGGGGCGCGGCACAATGCCGCCGCCGATGAGGCCGGCGTCGGAAATCGTGTGGTGGGGCGAGCGAAACGGGCGCTGGGTAACGACACCGTCGCCATTGAGGACGCCAGCCACGGAGTGAATCTTCGTGGTTTCGAGCGCTTCCTCGAAGGTGAGAGGCGTGAGAATCGACGGCAACCGCTTGGCAAGCATCGTCTTGCCTGATCCGGGCGGCCCGATCATGAGAATGTTGTGGCTCCCCGCTGCAGCCACCTCCAGCGCACGCTTCGCCGTCTGCTGGCCGCGTACGTCGCAAAAATCAACGCTAAAATGCTGGAGTTCGCCAAGCAGTGTGTCCGTCGAGATGCGAAACGGTTCACGCTGGATGATGCCGACTACGGACGTATTGAGTAGTTCGAGCACATCAAGGAGCGATGAAACGGGATAGACGTTGACATCCTCAACGACCGCGGCCTCGGCGGCGTTGGCAGTGGGAAGAATCAGGTTGGGAATATGCTTCTCACGTGCCAACACCGCCATCGGCAGAATGCCTGGCACTGACCGCACCCCGCCGTCGAGCCCCAGTTCGCCCACAAACAAGAAGCGGCTCAGATCGCTCGTCTTGAGCGCGCCGTACGCACCGAGAATCCCCACGGCGATAGGTAGGTCGAAGCCCGATCCTTCCTTCTTCAGATCGGCGGGGGCCAGGTTGATGGTGATGAAGGTGGGCGGAATCGTGTAGCCGGAGTTCTTGATGGCGGCGCGCACGCGGTCGCGGCTCTCGCGTACGGCGGCATCGGGAAGGCCCACGGTGTGGAAATGGTCCTCGTTCGAGACGATGCCACTATAGTCAACCTCGACATCAATGAGATTGGCATCGATGCCATAAACGGCGGCGCTGAGAGCCTTGAAAAGCATGGCGAGGTATTGGGATAAGTGTAACAGGAAGAAAAGGTGGGTCAACCACTGCTTTGGCCACAAAACTCGCCCGTGTGCACGAGTGCCGATGCCCGTCTTAACGGTTTTCTGCACAACATTGCAGCCTTTCATACACAGAAATGTTGGCGGATACCCAAGGAACATCGACAGTAAGAATCGGATTTCTGTGAACAGTTTTATTAAAGCCTCACCTCTTGGTCGTCCAGAGAAAATTTCTGTGTCTCGACGCACGCTATTCCGGTTCTTCCGCAGAATGTGTGGGTAGCCGAGGGCGCAAGAGTTGATATGGAGGCAACTTCGCCGCGCTTTGTCCAGTGAGTTTTTTCGAGCATGGGCGATCTATCCAGCCGATGGAACAAACAGAAACCGGGAACAGGTTTCGAGGCTGTCGCCGGTCCTCATCGGTTGGGATGAGTCGCAGCCGGTGATTCCTTCGCGGGCCGGTCTCCATCGGAGCCCGCGTCCGCTTCGCTGGCTGAGAAGCAAAAGAGCCGGCCCGTCTGATTCGATAGGCTTTTGTTGTCGAGACAAAAACAGTCGAAGGGCGGATCAGCTATTCAACTTCATCATATGGACAATGCCTAAGCCACGCATCGCGCAGAGAACCGGTCACCCCATACTGACTAAGAGACTGCGCGATTCAGACGGTCGGGGTGCGCAAAACGAAGGAAGAGATAGGTGAACAGGCAGAGGACATTCGCCTATCGGTCCGAAGAGGGCTTCAAAGAGTCTGCGCAAAGGGCCCGAGGTCTCGTCGGAGCCCAGATAGGGAGTGGACTCGATGCCGATGACCAGCACGCCCAGCGCTACCGGCCACCATGTTCTGAACGGCTGCAGCGTCGCGCTGGCTACTCGACATGGTAGTTGGGCGCCTCGCGCGTGATGATCACGTCGTGCACGTGGCTCTCGCGCAAGCCGGCGCCGGAGATGCGCACAAACTGCGCCTTCTCCTGCAATTCCCTGATGGTTCCGCAACCCACGTAGCCCATGCCGGAGCGCAATCCGCCGACAAGCTGGAAGACCATTGCCTCCAGCGGTCCGCGATAGGGAACACGTCCCTCGATTCCTTCGGGCACGAACTTGGCCAGGCGATTGCCGTTGGCGCGCTCGCGCTGGACCACGCCCTCCGTAGGTTCCACGTCGGCCAGATCGGTGCTGCTTTGGAAGTAGCGTTCGCCGGAGCCCTGGCTCATGGCGCTCAGCGAGCCCATGCCGCGATAGATTTTGAAGCTGCGCCCCTGGTAGAGGATCGTTTCGCCGGGGCTCTCGTCCACGCCGGCAAACAGCGAGCCGATCATGATGCTGCTGGCGCCGGCGGCAATGGCCTTGGTGATCTCGCCGGAGTACTTGATGCCGCCGTCGGCGATCACGGGAATATCGTGCTGGCGCGCGGCCCGGTAGGCTTCCGCAATGGCGGTGATTTGCGGCATGCCGGCGCCGGTGACCATGCGCGTGGTGAAGATGGAGCCGGGGCCGATGCCGACTTTGATGGCGTCGGCCCCGGCATCGATCAGCGCCATCGCGCCGTCGTAAGTCGCCACATTGCCGGCCAGCAGACCCACGTCCGGGAAGCGCTTCTTCACCTCGCGAACCGCTTCGAGCACGCGCGAAGAGTGGCCGTGCGCGGAGTCGATGGCGAGCACGTCCACGCGGTTGCGCACCAGTTCGTCGGCGCGCTCCAGGTAATCGCCGGTGGCGCCGATCGCGCCGCCCACGCGCAGCCTGCCCTGATCGTCCTTGCTGGCGTTGGGATATTTCAGCTTCTTCTGGATGTCTTTTACAGTGATGAGGCCCTTGAGGTTGTATTGATCGTCGACGACGAGAAGCTTCTCCACGCGGTGCTTGTGCAGGATAAGCTCGGCCTCCTCGAGCGTGGTGCCGACGGGAACGGTGATCAGGTCTTCCTTGGTCATCACGTCGCCGATGGGAATGTCGGTGCGGGTTTCAAAGCGCAGATCGCGGTTGGTAAGGATGCCTACCAGGCGCTTGCCGCGGGTTACCGGTACGCCGGAGATCTTGTAGCGGCGCATCACCTCCAGGGCGTCGCCGATCATCTGGTCCGGACCAATGGTGACGGGATCCACGATCATGCCGCTCTCTGAGCGCTTCACTTTGTCGATCTCGCCGGCCTGGGCGGCGATGGAGAGGTTGCGGTGCACAATGCCGATGCCGCCCTGCTGCGCCATGGCAATCGCCATACGCGACTCGGTCACCGTATCCATGGCCGAGGAGAGCAGCGGGGTATTGAGGGTGACGTCGCGGGTCAACTGCGTCTGCGTGCTGACCTGGACGGGCACCACATCGCTGTAGGCGGGCACCAGCAGCACATCGTCGAACGTGAGCGCTTCAGGGAGATTATCGGCCAGCATGATGTTCGAACGCGCCGGCTGGTCAAAATGCATGATTCGCCGGGGGGCGCTTCACAATATTGTAGCGGAGGGGGCTGCCGAGGCCCTCAGGCCCCTTGCAAAACGTGCAGGCGCGCAGGTTTTGGCGCTTGTGCGGGCGGAAGGCGATAGCCGCGCGGGACATACACGCAGCAAGGCTCCTCGCCCAGCGGGTTGCCGGTGAGTGCGTAGGCGCGAGCGCGCGAACCGCCACAGATGTTTCGGAACTCGCAAGCACCGCACTTGCCTTCCAGGCGCGAGGTGTCGCGCAGCGACTGGAAGAGCGGCGACTCCCGGTAGATCTGCGCCAGCGGCTGGTTGCGGATGTTTCCGGCCGTGAGCGGAAGAAACCCGCTGGGGAAAACCTCCCCGGTATGCGAGATGAAGACGAAGCCCTTGCCGTCGTTGAGTCCGCGCGGCGCCCGGCCCACCGTATCCTCCACCTTGGCCGCGGCTTCCGGCCGCGTGCCGCGGTTGCGCTCCGCCACCTTCTGCTGCAGTACAAAGCGGCGGTAATGCTGCGCCTCGGTGGTCTTGATGTCGAACGAGGCGCTGCGCGAAAGCTGGTACAGCCGGGCGAAGACCTGCTCGAATTCCTCGGCGCTGAGCAGGTCGTCGAGCTTGCCGCGGCCGGTAGGCACAAGGAAAAACACGCTCCACAGCGTGATCTTCAACTGCTCCATCAGCGCCACAATCGCATCGATCTCGCCGAGGTTGCGGCGGCTGAAGGTAGTGTTGATCTGCACGGGCAGGCCCGCTTCGTTGGCCCAGCGCACGGCGTCGAGCGTGCGCGCAAACGAGCCGCTCATGCCGCGAAAGGCGTCGTGGGTCGCGGCCGAAGCGCCGTCCATGCTCACGGCCAGCCGCGCCAGGCCGGCGTCTTTGAGGCGATAAACCATGTCCCGGGTGAGCAGGGGCGTCGCGCTCGGGGTGAGCGAAACATGCACGTCATTCGCACGGGCGTGGCCGATCAGCTCGAAAAGGTCCGGCCGCTTGATGGGGTCGCCGCCGGTGAGCACAAACACCGGAACCCGCAGCGCCGCAATCTGGCCGATCAGGCGCTTGCCTTCCTCGGTGGTCAACTCGTCAGGATGGCGATCCGGCTGGGCGGAGGCGCGGCAGTGTACGCAAGCCAGGTCGCAGGCCTGGGTCACTTCCCAAATGGCCAGGAAAGGCCGTTCGTCGAAGTCGGTCGTGTTGATCTGCGGATTCATGAGCCTATGAGAATATACGGGCGCAAGGTGCGCAGTGACTTAAGTCATCCGGCTTGCGCACTGGTAGAATTCCTCCGTGACCGCCGACCGCACCGACCTGGCCGCAGTGCTGGGACGAACCGCGCTGCTTTCGGACCTTTCCCAGCCGGAGTTGCAACTAGATC